>JANNDQ010000733.1:0-1896 GCA_031387965.1 Chamaesiphon sp. OTE_75_metabat_567 | reverse complement strand
TAACTACAATTTGTCCATAATCAGAGATAGATGATGGCACCCGCAATACTAATTCAAAATCTGTCCAAGAGCTATGGAACCGTCACAGCGGTTAAGGACGTATCATTCCAAGTCAATCACGGTGAAATTTTTGGGTTGCTGGGGCCGAATGGAGCTGGTAAAACTACCACCATTCGGTGCTTATGTACCCTTGCTAAACCCGACAGCGGCATGATCGAAATTGGTGGTGTCTCTGTGCTCGAACAGCCACGGGAAGCCAGAAAGCGCCTCGGTTACGTCGCCCAGGAAGTCGCCCTCGATCCTGTATTGACTGGACGGGAATTACTAGAACTCCAAGCCGCTCTCTACCACATTCCGAAAGTGGAAGCCAGACAGCGAATTGAGGTGCTACTAGAAGTCCTCGATTTACAAAGTTACGCCGATAAAAAAACAGGCACTTATTCCGGTGGACTCAAGCGCCGGATCGATTTGGCAGCAGGTTTACTACACCAGCCAGAAGTACTGGTACTAGACGAACCAACAGTGGGTTTGGATATTGAGAGTCGGATTGTGGTGTGGGACTTTTTGCGTCAACTCCGAGCGAGTGGGACGACGATCATCATTACTAGTCATTATCTCGAAGAAGTAGATGCTTTAGCCGATCGAGTGGGTATTATCGATCAAGGACTAGTAATCGCTGAGGGGACACCATCTGCACTCAAAAATCGCTTAGGTGGTGATCGGATCACCCTCCGCATTCGGGAGTTTACTTCACTAGCCGAAGCGGAAAAAGCTCAGCATTTATTGAGTGAATTACCCTTTGTCCAGCAGGCAGTTGTTAATGGCAATCAGGCTAATGCCCTCAATTTAGTTGTCACTCCAGATCGAGATGTGCTGATGACGATTCAGCAATCATTACAGACGGCAGAAATACCAATCTTCGGAATTTCTCAATCTCGCCCTAGTCTGGATGATGTCTATCTAGCCGCCACAGGCAAAAATCTTTTAGATGCCGAACTCAGCGCTGCTAATAGTCGGGATCTAAAAGCTGAGAAAAAGCAAAGTATGCGCTAACTAATTACAAATAATTTATCATTCATTAACACCTTAATCATGAGCGGTACGATCGACACTTCTAAATCTGTGAATATGGGATCGGGCGACATCTACAGATCGCGCGAACCAATCGAATCTCACGGATTTGCTGACTTTATCCAGGAGACTCTAGCCCTGACTAAACGGCTATTTATCCAGCTGCAACGTCGTCCTTCGACATTAGTGGCGGGGATTGTGCAGCCGTTGATGTGGTTGATTTTATTCGGTGCATTATTTCAAAATGCACCGCAGGGGATGATGGGTAATGACCTCAGCTATGGTCAATTCTTGGGCGCGGGATTAATTGTTTTCACTGCCTTTGTTGGTGCTTTAAATGCTGGTTTGCCTGTAATGTTCGATCGAGAATTTGGCTTTCTCAATCGATTGCTAGTGGCACCATTAGCTTCTCGCTACTCGATTGTGGCAGCTTCCGCGATTTATATTGTCGCACTGAGCTTTGTCCAGACAGCGGCAATTATTGGCGTGAACGCACTGATGGGCGCAGGTTTACCCAGCATTGCTGGACTCGGAATTATTGCCCTAATTATTCTAGTATTGGTACTGGGCGTGACAGCTTTGAGTTTGGGATTTACCTTTGCTCTACCTGGACACATCGAATTAATTGCGATAATTTTTGTAATTAACCTGCCGCTATTATTTGCGAGTACCGCATTAGCGCCCCTATCATTCATGCCTAGCTGGTTGCAGTGGGTCGCCTCGCTCAATCCACTTACTTATGCGATCGAACCCATTCGCTACCTCTATACTCATCCACAGTGGGATCTGACCAGTACTGTCCTCACGGCACCTTGGGGGTCGATT
>JANNDQ010000645.1:0-2752 GCA_031387965.1 Chamaesiphon sp. OTE_75_metabat_567 | reverse complement strand
CTTTTGGTATCTTCCCCTTTTTGACGTTGGTGGACGAGACTTTTGATGTTGGAGAAGACATATTCGATCGGATCTTCGATCGTCAAAATATGCTCGGCACGAGTCCGGTTGATCAGATCGATCATTGCTGCCATCGTGGTGGTTTTACCCGAACCAGTTGGCCCTGTGACGAGAATCAGACCTCTGGGACGGTGGCTCATTTCCCGCACGATTTCAGGCAAGCCCATTTGATCGAAGTTCGGAATCTTGGAAGCTAGTGCCCGCAGACAAGCGGCATAACAGCCCCGTTCTTTATAGACATTGACCCGAAACCGTGCCAACCCTTTGACACCATAAGAACAGTCGATTTCCCAGGTTTGTTCGAGTTCCTTCCGCTGAGTATTATTCAGCATACTAAAGATTAATTTCTGGCACTCTTGAGGACTGAGTTCTACTTCATTTGCAGGTGCGAGCTTACCGCTGACGCGGAAGTACACAGGCGAACCTGCTTGAATGTGCATATCAGAGCCGCCCATTTCAACGAGCTGCTCCATTAGGTCTTCGATTGTTAGTTCAGTCATAGTTTGGTGAATGGTGGATGGTGGATGGTGGATGGTAGGGATAGTAGACAGTAAATAAGTTTGGGTGTTTGAGACGCTAGCGTCTTTCTGCTCACCATTCACCATTCACCATCCACCATCCACTAATTCTCAAATCTTGCCGTCATACAATAAGGACAATCCAACCACTCTGGTTTGAGTTCGGCGGAGCAGGTGACGCAGACTAGAGTGGTTTTGCGTTTGGCTTTGAGTTCAGCTTCTAGTCCAGAGTCGGTGAAGGTGACTCGTTCGACCTCATCGAGGGTGGTGTGACCTTCTTGCACCATTTGGAGACTGTAGGCTAGTAGCGTCTTCATCCCCTGCTGTACAGCGGTTTCCTTGATCAAGACCGAAGGAGCGCGTTGGTTAATTAGGGCGGCGATTTCATCGGTGATTTGCATTACTTCGTACACACCAGTCCGCCCCCGATAGCCGATGCCATTACAGTTTTTGCAGAGAGTGCCGCTAGCTTTGGCAGTTTCGATCTCACCATTACTTAGCTCGTTGGCTTTGTAGAAGGTGATCACCGTATCTTTGGAGGCAGATAGTCCAAAGCGGCTGAGTTCTTCGCGGGTAGGATTGTAGGGAATCCGGCAATCTTTGCAGACGCGGCGGAGCAGTCGTTGAGCGACGACCCCAATCAGGGCGGCGGAAACCATGAATGGTTCTACGCCCATCTCATCGAGCCGCGTAATCGACCCAGCCGCATCATTGGTGTGCAGGGTCGTCATGACCATGTGACCAGTTAAGGCGGCTTCCATCGAGGTTTTAGCCGTCTCTTGGTCGCGGGTTTCTCCTACGAGGATGATGTCGGGATCTTGCCGCATGAAGGCACGGAGGATCGAGGCAAAGTTCATCCCTTTTTCACGGATGACCTGAACTTGGTTAATTCCTGGCAGGGCGTACTCGATCGGATCCTCTGCTGTACTAATATTGACTCCAGGATCGTTTTGTTCGGCGAGGAGCGAATAGAGGGTGGTCGATTTACCCGAACCAGTTGGACCCGTGACTAGGATTAGTCCGAACGGACGACTACCCATTTCCCGCACGATTTCGAGGGTTGGTAAATCGCTAATCAGTTTATCCAAACCAAGTTGGGTAGATGCGTTGTCCAAAATCCGCATACAGACTTTTTCGCCATAGCGCCCTGGCAATGTACTTACCCGGAAGTCTACTTTCCGCCCTTCAAATGTCCGGCGAATCCGACCATCTTGGGGTAATCTGCGCTCGGCGATATCTAGTTCGGCGATAATTTTGAAGCGGGAAATAACTGCGGGGATAATATGCTTCGGCAAGATTGGGAAAGTTTGACGCAATACGCCATCCTTCCGAAATCTGACTCGCAAGCCTTCTTCCTGCGGCTCGATGTGAATATCCGAAACTTTTTCGAGTAATCCTTTCGCCAGAATTTGGTTGACGAGCTTAACGACAGGTGCAGCTTCTGCCCCCTGCACGTCAATCTCATCATTCATCTCCTCTTCTGCCAGTCCCAGTTCTGGCGACTCGAAATTATCCATTTCGATGCTGAGATTTTTCTGGGCGTTATTGGCTTCATCTTGCTGAATCCGCTCATCCAGATAGCTATCGAGCAATTTCTGATAATCTTCAGGGGCAATCACCTCACTGCGCCATGCAATGCCGTGGGGCCGAAGGATTTTGTCGATGTCACTCTTTGCCTGAAGATCGTCTGGCTTGATCATCGCCACCGTCAGGATCGGCGGATCTCCATCTAATTTACCGATTGGTAAGAGTTTGAGTTGCCGACAACTATCGGCTGAAATAAAAGTATTAATTAATTCACGAACTTGAATCTTGTCGATTTGAGCGGCAGCAATATCGACCGCATTCAAACCATAGACAATTTTGAGTTCAAATAACTGTTGCTTTTTATATTGATGTTGTAGCTCGGCAGGTAAAGATTTACCTGTCAATGACTCCAAAACCTCCGTCAGTGGGTGGTTATTCGCCCGACTATCAACCAGTGCTTGTTTAAGCTGATCCGCATTGACATAACCTGCCTGAATCAGCTTGTTGCCGAATGGAGAAAAGTCATTGCGGACGATGAGTGCCCGTTTCGGAAATGAAGATTGAGTCATAGCTGCTGTAAATAGCTCCTTAGCTTTACAGTATTCCCACATTTAAACTGAATCTTTCTATTCAGTCTAAATTTGCCA
>JANNDQ010000630.1:0-3003 GCA_031387965.1 Chamaesiphon sp. OTE_75_metabat_567 | reverse complement strand
GCGGCAGTGCAACGGGAGGCTCTTTGCCCCACAACCAGTCCCAGACATCCATTGTCACTTTACCAGCGCGCTCCCCCATCAACCAATTCGCAAAGTTTTGACCTTTCATCTGTCTGGAATTTAGAAGCTGATTTGGTTTAGTCTGATTATAACGTAGTGTGTGAGTGATGAATGGTAATAAGTTTCAGCTGAAAGTATTGGATAATATAGGCTTGTGACGAGGATGAATCTCTAGATGAATCAAGCTAATTACCGAACTGAAAAGGATTCGATGGGTGAACGTCAAATCCCTGAATCTGCTTATTATGGCATCCAAACTTTACGGGCGATCGAGAATTTCCCGATTAGTGGTTTGAAGCCGCTGGCTACTTATGTTGATGCTTGTATTTTAATCAAAAAAGCAGCCGCGATCGCCAATGGTAAACTGGGCTGTATTAGTAAAGAACTGACGGAATCGATCGTCGCTGCTGCTGATGAAATTTTGCAGGGCAAGCTGCGCGAACAATTTGTCGTCGATGTCTATCAGGCGGGTGCGGGAACTTCCCACCACATGAATGTGAATGAGGTTTTAGCTAATCGAGCCTTGGAAATATTGGGTGATGTCAAAGGCAACTATCAGCGGGTAAATCCCAACGATCATGTCAATTATGGTCAGTCTACTAATGATGTAATTCCGACGGCAATTCGGGTGGGGGGATTGCTTGCTCTTAGCCATACTTTGTTGCCTGCCTTGGATAATGCGATCGCGGCAATGGACAAAAAAGCGGTAGAATTTCAGTCGATCGTTAAGTCTGGACGGACGCACATGCAGGATGCTGTCCCCGTGAGATTAGGTGATAGTTTCGGGGCATTTGCTCAGATTTTGCGCGATCATCAAGTGCGAATTACCACCGCTTCAGGTGATTTAACCAAGCTTGGTTTAGGTGGTAGTGCGGCAGGCACAGGCTTAAATACTCATCCTGAATATCGATCGACTGTTTCCCAGATTTTGGGAGAATTAATCGGGCAACCGCTAACTGTCGCACCTCATTTGATGGCAGCCATGCAAAGTATGGCACCATTTGTCAACGTCTCCGGCAGCCTTCGCAATCTCGCCGCAGACCTGGTTAAAATCTCTCATGACTTGCGGCTGATGGATTCGGGGCCAAAAACGGGTTTAAAAGAAATTCAACTGCCTCCCGTCCAACCTGGCTCGTCGATTATGCCGGGGAAATACAATCCGGTGATGGCGGAAATGATTTCGATGGTGTGTTTTCAGGTGATGGGATTCGACAGATCGATCGAGATGGCGGCTCAGGCAGGACAGTTAGAATTAAATGTGATGATGCCGTTGATTGCCTACGATCTGATTCATAGCATCGAGATTTTGGGTAATGCGATTAAGGCTTTGACGGAGCAGTGTATCGCGGGTATTACGGCTAATCCCGAACGCTGTCGGGACTATGCTGAAGGAAGTTTAGCCTTGGTGACTGCGTTGAATACGCACATCGGTTATTTGAATGCGGCGAATGTGGCGAAAGAGTCGTTGGCGACGGGTAAATCTTTGCGGCAAATTGTATTAGAGCAGGGATTGATGGAGCCGGATTTATTGGCGCAGGTATTGGATTTGGAAGCTATGAGTGAGTTGCCACAGTAGTTGTCAGCCAACGACTGTTCGCGTTCGCGTTCGCGTAAGCCTGCCATTAGGCACAGCGTTTGCCTGCGCAAAAGCGTTCCCGTTCGCGTAGCGTCTCGAAGAGAAGGGTAGTCGTAGCTGATGATGCAAAGTCCGCCTACGCGGACTGAACTTTCTAGTCCGCGCAGGCGGACTTTGCATCACTAGCGGCGGTTTTAACCGCTGACTGACTTTTCGATACAATATTACTAACCCATCACCTTCAGCGGCAATGGTTCAAACACCAATTAAATCCATTTCGATCGAAGAATTTCTTAAACTGCCAGATACAAAGCCTGCCAGCGAATTTGTTGACGGTCAAATAACCCAAAAGCCGATGCCTCAAGGAAAACACAGTACCATTCAAGGGGATCTTGTTTCGGCGATTAATACAGTCTTAAAGCTCAGTAAAATTGCTCGTGCCTATCCTGAATTACGCTGCACCTTTGGCGGGCGTTCAACCGTGCCAGATGGTACTGTGTTTGCCTGGGAGCGAATTCCCCGTGATGAGGATGGCAGAGTTGCGAATGTATTTGCGCTTGCACCTGATTGGACGATTGAAATTCTCTCACCGGAGCAAAGCCAAACCAAAGTCGTGCGAAATATCTTGCACTGTCTGAGTAATGGCACTCAAATGGGATGGTTAATCGATCCAGATGAAGAATTAGTATTTGTCTATTTTGCCGATCCTTTAGGGACAATAGATCAACAACCAAAGATTTCAGTTTTTGAAAATAAGGAAGATATATTACCCGTTCCTGAATTTGCAAAATCATTCCAACTAACTGTTGGTCAATTATTTGACTGGTTAGAAGATTAACTGCGTAAGTCCCCCTAACAATAACGTCTGTAAAGCAGTCTAAGACAAAAGGGCAGCTAGTTTGGTATTGTGGAACTTGTGCCTATTAATGAAAAATTGCCCAACGGCAGCTATATAAAATGACAGATATAAATCAAGAACCACTATTATTACGCGCGGCTAAAGGTGCTACGCTCGATCGACCACCCGTATGGATGATGCGTCAAGCCGGACGCTATATGAAAGTTTATCGCGACTTGCGGGACAAGCATCCATCATTTCGCGATCGATCTGAGAAAGCTGAACTCGCGATTGAAATCTCGCTCCAACCTTGGCGGGCATTTCAGCCCGATGGCGTAATCATGTTTTCTGATATCCTCACGCCACTACCAGGCTTGGGAATTCCCTTTGACATCATCGAGAGTAAAGGCCCAATTATCGAGCCAGCAATTCGCTCTCAGGCGCAGATCGACGCACTGCATCCGCTCAATCCTGAAGAGTCGCTCCCTTTCATCAAAGAGATTCTCGGTACTCTCCGGCGCGAGGTGGG
>JANNDQ010000576.1:0-3298 GCA_031387965.1 Chamaesiphon sp. OTE_75_metabat_567 | reverse complement strand
GTTCGGATATTACGATCAACCAATAATGAGAGTGTGATTAATACTTCGTTACAATAGAAACAACCGAGGCAAAAGATCCTTGTTGACTTAGAGATTTAGAGGTCACTGTTATGAATGGTAATATCCGTGTTGGTTCCTTGTTTGGTATCCCTTTTTTCGTGAACCCGTCGTGGTTTTTGGTATTGGGACTAGTGACATGGAGTTATGGCGAGGGTTTGGCAGCACAGTTTCCATATTTGACAGGTGCTACTCCACTACTATTAGGACTGGCGACGGCACTACTATTATTTAGTTCTGTGCTTGCCCATGAATTGGGGCACAGCTTTGTAGCAATCAAGCAGGGAATTAAAGTAGATTCGATTACCCTGTTCATCTTTGGCGGATTGGCTAGCCTAGAAAAAGAATCTGAGACACCAGCCGCTGCTTTTTGGGTGGCGATCGCTGGCCCTGCGGTAAGCTTATTATTGTTTGGAGCTTTGACGGCAATTGGCTTTGGTGGGCACATTACTGGCCCCTTAGCAGCAATGACGGCTGTATTAGCAGCAATTAATTTATCATTAGGCTTATTTAATTTAATTCCGGGACTGCCGCTTGATGGTGGTAATATCCTGAAAGCGATCGTCTGGAAAGTAACCGGAAGTCCTTATAAAGGGATCAAAATTGCGAGTATTGTTGGTCAAGCTTTTGGTTGGATTGCGATCGCCTCAGGACTGATACCATTACTAGTTTCTGGCAGTTTTGCGAATATCTGGAACTTATTAATCGGTTCGTTCCTGCTTCAAAACGCTGGTAAATCTGCTCAGTTTGCCAGAGTGCAAGAGCGGCTGACTGGCATGACTGTCGGTGATGCGGTTACGCCCAATAGTCCAATTATTCGTGAAGACATTACCCTTCGTGAGTTTGTAGATCAACGGACGCTCACAGGTAGCAACTGGCAGAAGTTTCTGGTGGTAAATGAATCGGGTCAATTGGTGGGTGACTTGGCATTAGATGCCCTGAAAGATGTCCGCTCTGATCGATGGGCACACACATTAGTCAGCGAATTAATGCAGTCGATCGAGCCATCCACAATTATCACAAGTGATCGACCATTATTACAAGCGATCGAGCAGTTGGAAGCTAAACAGGTGACGACGCTGAGTGTGACAAACAGTGATGGTGTTTTAGTTGGACTATTGGAGAAGGCGGCGGTAATCAATCTTTTGCGTTATCCACAGGCTAGTCCGGCGTAGATGGTGGTTTGGGTGGCGGAGATCTATACCCCACCCCAGCCCTGCCCCTTATAAAGGGGAGGGAGCAAGAGCTTTACAACACTCCCTTGGAGCTAGGAATCGTGCCCATCCGGCGGAGATCGGGTTCGGTTGCCATCCGCATCGCTTTGGCGAAAGCCTTGAACGTCGCTTCGATGATGTGGTGGGAATTGATGCCGTCTAGTTGGCGGATATGGAGCGTCATCAAACTGTGATTGATCACCGCGACAAAAAACTCGCGGACTAACTGCGTATCGTAAGTACCCACGCGCTGGGTAGGAATTTCTAAACCATAGCTCAGATGGGGGCGACCCGAAAAATCTAGGGCTACTTGCACTAAGGCTTCGTCGAGAGGGGCGACAAAGTGTCCAAACCTCACAATCCCCTTGCGATCGCCTAGCGCCTTTGTCAGTGCCATACCGAGGGTAATCCCGACATCTTCATTGGTGTGATGATCGTCGATCTCTATATCACCTGTGGCGGTGATGTTGAGGTCAAATAGACCGTGGGCGGCAATTTGGTGAAGCATGTGATCGAGAAAGGGAATCCCTGTCTGGGCATGACAAATACCTGTACCATCGAGATCGATCGAGACGGTGACATTAGTTTCACCAGTTTGGCGCTGCACTGTAGCGATCCGTTTTGATGTAGAAAAATCGATCTCGGTTGACATATATTTAGGGATTCGGTTGCTGACGATGTAGCAGGTAGTTGGGTACTTCTATTCTATCATTTTGGTTACTAGCAAATATTTCTACCGTTTGATTGAACGATCGGACGATCGCCACGATCGAATCTGCATCGTCATCGCTAAACACTCCATCCAATCCATCCCGATGAAAATCGGTGAACGGCGGCTCGTAGAGCAAACGGGGGTTCATTACTCCTTGCTGGGTGAGGAGATCGATAATTTGCTCGACAAAGCGGATTTGGTTGGCACTGAACTGTTGGTTTTCGAGGTACTTACTAAAGGCTTCCTTGGCTGCGGCTCGATCGAGTCCTACTAATGTCCGAATAAAACTTTTGAGATTTTGGGCGGTATTGGTGTAGACATTTAAGAACTTCTCGCGACTTTCTAAGCCCTCGGTGACGAACAGCATTTCCTCTAAGGCGGTGAGATCTGTTTCGGTCAAGGGGAGATTGCGGCGGAGTTTGGCGATCGCAATGTGGTTTTGATTAGCGCGGATATAGGCTTCGACTTTCTTGCGGTATTGGGCGGGACTGAAGCCTGTTTGCTCGATTGGGACAGTAACTTCGGTGAGTTCTCCGAGTTCGTCTTGAAAATCGGTGTAGATGATGCTTTCGACTTGTCGATCGACGAACCGCATCAAATCTCTCAATTTCACCCTCAGAGACTCGATTTCGACGGGGGTGACATCAATCCACCATTCCTCTGATTGAGCGGCTTCGATGAGGGAGAGTTGGGCTTTTACAGTGGGAATCGTCCGCTTCTCTTCCAGATTGCCGAGTAAGTCTCGTACCTTATCCCGTAGTGTCTCTAAGCTAGATCGATCGTCTAGAATGGCGAGTTGAATTTTGAGACAAATCAAATCGAAGCGTTTGATTAGAGGATTTTCATTTGGTAGCCCAGTAGGAAGCTGAGAGAGGGTTGTGCCGATCGTTTTGAGATCCTGGGGATTGAGTTTATCCCAGCGTTCCCGTACTGAGAATTCTTCGACATCGGCAAGGTGACGGCGCACCATGAAGTTCTGCGGTTCCATGCTGGCAACCTGTTGGTGTAGGCTGTCGCCTAGAGCTTGTTGCAATTGGTTCAAGTTGGCATTATTGCTAGTAGCGACGCTCTGATAGAGTTCTAGCCTTGCCTTAAAGATTTTCTCGCTCAGACTGTCAGCGGGTTTGGGGTCTTTCTCCTTAATTTGCTGCTGGAAATATGCAAAATTAGCACACAGATCGAAAATTATAAATTCTTGCTTATCTACACCTACGCCAAACAAATCAGGACACAGACGGGTACCTCTGCCAATCATCTGGTTGAATTTGACGCGGGAATAGACGGGTTTAAAGAACATCAAATTGACGACTTCAGG
>JANNDQ010000570.1:0-1828 GCA_031387965.1 Chamaesiphon sp. OTE_75_metabat_567 | reverse complement strand
CGCTGACAGATCGTTTCTAAAAAAGTAGTCCAGCCCATAAAATAGTTGCGATACTTTGTCCGTTCATAAGTTGAGGCTAGGCTTTAGGTTTTAGGCTTTAGGGTAAGAGCCGATCTCCAGATGGCTGGATTACACCTCGTTACACTTGCCCAATATTTACTTATCTTTAGACACAATTGATAATGACTATACCTTTCTCAAGGTTGCAGCGGGATTGACAGCTGATCTCGATTTTTAGGTTCAAAGTCGATATCGACTTTGAAGATCTCATCATTCCCAATTCAGCCAAGGTAATAAAGTGTAGATGGGAGCGTGTCACTTTTGCGATGAGTATTTATACTTATGCAGCTTTTCGAGGCTGACCAATTAATCCATTTAAGTAAGCACATCGATGAGCCAAAACTTGTCCAACATGTTCTAATTTCCAACTTGCTCCAGATATTTTGACCCGTCTAGCTATTTGCTTAATCCCTGATTCTACTGCTCCAGAACCAATTGAGCAGACTTTCTCTTTTTGAAGCATTTCGTAATTGACAATCCTTGCTTTGTGCTTTTCTAAATACTTGCAAAAATTCACTGCTGGTTTTTTCTTTAACTCTGTAAATAATGCTGTTGCATTTGCGACATCTCCTTTCCACAAATATGTTTCGGCTTGTTTGAGCCGTTTAACTGAACCACCTACTTTCTGAAGATTTTCATTAAGATGGAACCAATCCAAAATTTCTCTTCTGCCCTGTTCGCAACTGATTTCCTTGAATATATTCCACACACCATCATGTCCATCACCCAAACAAGTTACAGGTTTTGCTAAACGCTGTTGATTTGCCCAATCAATGATGATCTCATTTTGGTCGAAACTAGCTACTATTCCAGCTTCTGACACAATGGCTTTATAGTCTTTCCATTCAGATTTTTCTCCTTTTGGTGTTATCAATCTCGCTTTTCCACCATCTGCACTTAATTCAGCAATCTCTAATATTGATCTGGGTTGCTCAAATTCTTGATAATGTACTAATCTTTGTTGTGTCTTCGATGAAACCTTAATCCCTGTTATGTACTCAATATCTTTGGCTGCACTCTTATACGCAACATTAGCACTCAGTCTTAAACAACAGTTTTCTAAATGTGGACTTAATCTACTTCCACTCCCACATCCTAGTCTATCTGCTTGTTTCTCCGTGATACTTAAATCGCCTAGCGTACTTTTTAATGTCTTTGTTCTTCCTGCTTTTGTTCCGCTAGCTGAGTAGATAAAAAAGCGGATGCAATCGCGCTGAGGTCTCCTCAGCGTGCGTTGCACCAAGCAATTCCGATTTGTGGTGTCACATGAGTTAAAACTTTCTCTTTAACTGTTATCTCTATCTCTTCTAATGTCTTCAACGATTCAGGATTGCAATCAGCATATAGAATTTCTGCAATTGCCTCTACGTGTGTTTCTATTGCTTGCTGTTGTTCTGATGTCATGACTCTATTTCAAGTTGAGCGATACTATTGTTCCCTTCTATTTTATCAATATTGGCTCACAATATTCATTTTGGCTTTTATGAGTATTTATACTCATCGCAAAAGTGACACGCTCCCTAGAGCAAGATGTGAGCTTAGATTTTCATTTGTTCGAGATATTTCGATGTCTCTCAAATGAGATCGTTACTTTAGTCATGAATATAGTTGCTAAAACTCATGACTTTAGACCGATCGATCTAGGGACAGTAGGTAGTTAAGATCGTAGGGTAGCAATAAATCATAAACTTTAAAAAAGTATTAGGGAACTTAAAGTTAGCACTCTAAATCATAATATCAAAAAGTTAAAAACAGATTTTGACTCTGG
>JANNDQ010000564.1:0-2589 GCA_031387965.1 Chamaesiphon sp. OTE_75_metabat_567 | reverse complement strand
TTCAATCTCATAGATCCGATCAGCAGAAGATGATGACACAAGCTAAAGAAAAAATTGCTTTTATTAAAGCTGGAGATTTCTCTCATATCAACGAGATGACTCTGGAAATAATTTCAGAACAATTTCCTGACGCTGAGATAGAAGTTACCGATATTCTAACAGAGCTAGTTAATAATAAGAGTCTATTAACTTTTTTCCATTCGGTCAAGTCTTATGGAATGAAACCATCAGCTTACCCTAATCGGATCGTAGAGAAGAGAATGTTCACAGATTATTTCTACAATAATGCTAGAAAAGCTTTACTCGAACGCTTGAAAGATCGTAAGTATCTGTTCACCTTTCAAACTCAGTCTTTCTTCGATGCGAGTATTCCTGGTACACCTCATTTCTTGTATACCGATCACACGATGCTAGCGAACCTAGAATATCCAGCATTTGATCGAAAAAACTTACCTCCCAGTTCGTGGCTAAAATGCGAAAAAAACATCTATCGCAATGCCACGTTGAATTTTACAATGAGTACGAATATCTCTAATTCGATCGTCAATGATTATGAATGTGACTCTAGCCGCGTCGTCTGTGTTCATGCTGGTGCAAGTGCAACTGTAGCCGAAGATGAGGTTTTTGACGATCGTCGATATTCGAGTCAGAATATTTTATTTGTAGGTGTTGATTGGGAGCGAAAAGGTGGCCCAGTCTTAGCAGAGGCTTTTAAATTAGTATTAGCTAAATGTCCTGATGCAACGCTAACAATTATTGGCTGTATGCCAGATTTAAATATTCCTAACTGTGATATTATTGGTAAAGTACCACTAGCAGATGTCTCGGCATATTTTAAAAAAGCTGCTGTATTTTGCTTGCCGACTAGAATCGAGCCATTCGGAATTGTATTTCTCGAAGCAATGGCTCACAAATTGCCAATAGTCGCGACAAATATCGGTGCAATTCCAGAGTTTGTAACTGAAGGTAAAAATGGCTATATTGTCGAACCAGATGAGCCACAGCAATTAGCCCAAAAACTGATCGAGACTATTAGTTCGCCTGAGCAATGTAAAGACTTTGGAGCGTATGGTCATCAGGTATTTTGGAATACCTATACATGGCACAAAACAGGCATAAAATTGAGAGAAAACATCGAAAAATACATATATAATTAATAATTAAAATGTACAATCAGTAGATGGACGAAAATATTAATATTAAATTGTCCGATCTAGATCAATCCAGCCCTCAGGTATATATAATCGGGGTTGGGCCTGGAGATCCTGACTTACTGACAGTCAAAGGACAAAGAATTATCGCGGCTGCGGATGTGATTCTCTATGCTGATTCATTGATTCCTGATCGCATCCTACACCAAGCTCGTCCCGATGCTGAGATTATCAAGACTAGCAACCAAACCCTCGAACA
This sequence comes from Chamaesiphon sp. OTE_75_metabat_567, assembly GCA_031387965.1. Classification (GTDB taxonomy): domain Bacteria; phylum Cyanobacteriota; class Cyanobacteriia; order Cyanobacteriales; family Chamaesiphonaceae; genus Chamaesiphon. The sequence continues at coordinate 1,179 of JANNDQ010000564.1, read as the reverse complement.
GATTGTAACAATGATCGTCGATCGAGTAAAGTCTGGTTTAACCCTCGCCCGTCTGCATTCAGGAGATTTGACACTGTATAGTGCGATTACGGAACAAATTCACGCCCTCAGGCTTGCAAATATTTCCGTAGAACTAGTACCAGGCATCAGCGCTTTCCAAGCTGCTGCTGCTAGACTCCAAGTCGAACTTACCGTCCCCACTATTGTCCAGACGATTATTCTCACCCGTCCAACGGGGAGAGCTTCCCCTGTACCCGCAGCGGAGGATTTAGCTAGTCTAGCAGCTCATCGATCGAGTCTTTGCCTCTATCTTGCTGCTCGACACGTAGAGACAGCTCAAGCGACATTACTTCAGCATTACCCGCCTGATACACTGGTTGCCATTTGTTTTCGGGTAGGTTGGGAGGATGAACAAATCTGGGTAGTCCCGCTCCCAGAGATGGCACTAGTTTCTGCGCGGGAAAATCTGACCCGAACGACAATGTACATCATCAGTCCAGCGCTAGCTGCTGCCAATAGTCACGGTAACGATCCGCTGATCCGATCGCAACTATATCATCCTGAACACCAGCACCTATTCCGACCCCAAGCTTGAAATCCAGCTCACTGCCTAGCGAGATCGTCACTTTAGCTTGTCTGCTGGGTATCCTATCTACAGGGCAGCTAAAGTGACAACTTATCCTCACGAGTGTATTGAAACTTACGTCCAGTTAGGATCTTCAATCATTTAGCGGATGTATAAATTTCTATTCGTTAGATAATATAGGCTGTAAGTCTGATATTTTGACTGAAAGTAAGATTTGGTTGCTGAAAAGTTACTGATGTCGATCTCAATGCCAGATAGCTAGTAACCACGCCAAAAGATGTTTTTGTATTACAGTTGATTGCAAACTACAAACAATATCACTATCTTAAAAAGAATTAGATTGTTTAGGCTGACACTTCTCTACTTCGATGAGTAATTAACATGTCGATCACATTTCTCGAATTTGACCAGAAAAAAAATAGAACTCAAGCCTTTTTAGATCAGTATCAAATTGTGCTGTCGAGTGTTGCTACATTTCTGTTTTTTTCAGATATAACTGATTATTTATTCGCAGCTCCAATTGTTCCCGTACTACCGTTAGCATGGATTTGGTTGTTTGTTTTCTTGGCACTTCCATTTATCAAGAAAATCAA
>JANNDQ010000535.1:0-1807 GCA_031387965.1 Chamaesiphon sp. OTE_75_metabat_567 | reverse complement strand
CTCAAAATTTTTCCATACCTTGATTCAGCAACGTAGTCTCAAGCCATTATCCCACAATTTATTTTGGCGACCTGGTAGCTTTTTCGAGTTCGTCTGTAACGGTCGAGGTCGAGTGATAGGGTTCAATTTGAATACATGTCTAGGACGAGTGAGAAGTATCCATTTCATCAAACAAAAAATCAAATGAACAATCGTATAAAAACCTACGCTAATTTTCCAGAATCCCCCTTTTCGAGGGTTTATAGAACCCATTTGAGATCTTCTGAATCCGGTTGTAGTCCTCTTGCCCTCACCCCGCCAGATCCTGCGGTTCTGGCTCCCCTCTCCCAAGCTTGGGAGCGGCGCACCTCCCTTCGGGAAGGCTTCGCCAACGAACGGGAGGCTTCCTCCCGTTTGTGTGCGACAAGACAGAGGGTTGGGGGGTGAGGGCGAGGGGTGTTGATAGCAATAGGAAGTTTGTCTGAACTGGATTTAGCATGAAAAGATCTCAAATGGGTTCTATACAAATAACCTCAATCATCGCTCAGATAATATATACTAGGCTTAGCTTACAAACTAAGTCTAGTATGGACACGGTTAACATTCACCAAGTAAAGACTCACCTTTCACAATTATTACAACGTGTAGAACTAGGTGAAGAGATTACGATCGCTAATCGGGGGTGCCAGTAGCAAAGCTAGTGCCAGTTTCCACCACCATCGATAGACGCGCCAGTATGGGGAGCGATCTCGGATTGTTTCAGGTGCCTGATGATTTCAATTCTTTATATGTCGAATCGAATGGAATTTTGGACTCAGGTATTGGATGTCGCGAGCACCACAGCGCAGAGAGTGGGGGCACAATTACTGCTAGATTTTGGGCATGTGCAGGGGTTGGAAAAGGCTGATGGTAGCTTGGTTACTCAATCTGATGTGTGGGCAGATCGGGAGATTCGATCGAGTATTCTCAAGACTTTTCCAGATCATGCGATCCTGAGTGAGGAGGGCAATCATCAGTTTACTGCTGCTCAGTGGACATGGATTATCGATCCGCTCGATGGTACGACTAATTTTACGCGGGGGATTCCATTGTGGGGAGTCTCGATCGGGTTACTCTATAACGGTGAGCCAGTATTTGGGTATGTTTATTTTCCGCCAATTAACCAAACTTTTTACGGTTATTGGGCGGGAAATACCGGACTAGATTTACCCGCTGGTGCCTATCTAAACGAGCGTCAGATCCACGTTAGTCAAGATGCACCCAGTAGCAATCATTTTTTTAGTTTGTGTGCTCGTAGTCTCCAAATTTGGCAGCCTGGATTTCCCTATAAAATTCGGATGCTAGGTGTCGCTACCTATAATTTCCTCGCAGTAGCATCTGGCGCGAGTCTCGGTGGAGTCGAAGCAACTCCTAAGATCTGGGATTTAGCAGCTGTCTGGGCGATTCTGCACGCTGCTGGCGGGACATGGCGATCGCTCAGAGCTGAACCAACTTTTCCCGCAGTTGTCGGGCGAGATTATGGCAGTTATGCCATGCCCAGTTTGATTATGAGCAATTCAGAATTTGCAGACTTGCTACTACCACTGATGGCATCGATCCGAAAGTAGTTTTTCGCTCCTGACTTCACAGATCGTCAGCGGAAAAGAGCCAATGTAGATCGAAACTAACGATTCGATAAATCTTGGAACTGTTCTAAATATTTAGCCTCATTACGACGCTCGATCGCGATTAAACCACCTTAGCCAGCTCCTGTTAATATTAGCGTGAGCAAGGTTGCGATTACATTTCGTTGCGGCTCTTTCTCAATATCATCAATCGAAATCCGAAT
>JANNDQ010000464.1:0-1636 GCA_031387965.1 Chamaesiphon sp. OTE_75_metabat_567 | reverse complement strand
CGGTTTACTTGTTGAAAACGTGAAGCATAAAACGAATTGAAAATGCTGCAAGCAGAACCCAAACAATCAAAATTATTCCTGCCGCAAGCCAATTCTTCGGCCTGTTGTGCTGCGTGGTAGATTGCGCCTTGACTCGGCATTCAACCATTACCTTCGGAGGGATCATCTTGATTACAAGCGCAATGCCGAGCGGAATAAGGATTAAATCATCAAGATAGCCCAAAACTGGGATGAAATCAGGAATTAGGTCAATAGGACTAAAAGCATAGCCAACAACACATGCGGCAAAAGCCCTTGCATACCAAGGCACACGAGGATCGCGACAGGCTAAATAGATAGCATACAACTCAGTTTTTAACCTCTTGGCTTGTTGCTTTAGCTTCTGTAGGCTTGTCATGCGATATCTCAGTTTTACTTTCCAAATTTATAATATCTAAGATTCAATGTAAATTCCCATTGATAAAACAACGCATTCAAGAGCAATTATATCAAAACCCCCAATCAGTCTAGATCCATACAGATCCAGGCTCGTTCTGCATTTAGACTAAATAACTTAAAATAGAAAAACCTAGATACAGAAGCTAAATCCAGATGTTAGAAGCCTACCGTCAGCATACAGCCGATCGAGCCGCATTGGGAATCCCCCCATTACCGCTCGATGCCGAACAAACCAGTGCCCTCTGCGAACTATTACAATATCCACCAGTGGGTGAAGAGGCTAACCTAATTGCATTATTGCGCGATCGAGTTCCACCTGGAGTAGATCCGGCTGCTTATGTCAAGGCTGGCTTCCTGACTAGCATTACTACGGGTAAAGTTACTTGTCCGCTGATTAACAAGGTTGAGTCGATCGAGCTATTAGGTACAATGTTAGGTGGTTATAACGTTCGATCTCTGATTGACTTACTCCAATCCGATAATACCGAACTTGCCACAGCAGCAGTCAAAGCACTGACCAAAATCGTCCTTGTTTACGACGCATTTAACGACGTATGGGAACTCTCCCAAACGAACCCCTACGCCAAACAAGTCATCGATGCCTGGGCAAATGCGGACTGGTTTACGTCTCGCCCCACCCTGCCCGAAACCATTACCGTCACAGTCTTCAAAGTCCCAGGCGAAACCAACACCGACGACTTATCCCCCGCAACTGAAGCTACCAGTCGCCCCGATATTCCCCTTCACGCCCTGGCGATGCTGGAAACTCGTCAGCCTGGGAGTTTAGCCACCATTGCCGAATTGAAACAGAAAGGACACCCCCTCGCCTATGTCGGCGACGTTATCGGTACTGGTTCCTCCCGCAAATCGGCGATTAATTCCGTCCTCTGGTACATTGGCGCAGATATTCCCTGTGTGCCGAATAAACGCACGGGTGGTTATATTTTGGGTAGTAAAATCGCGCCGATTTTCTTTAATACAGCCGAGGATTCGGGGAGTTTACCGATCGAGTGTGATATTACCATGCTCGAAACTGGTATGGTCATCACCATTCATCCCTACGCTGGCAAAATTACCAATGAATCCGGCGAAACCCTCTCCACCTTCAACCTCAAACCCGACACCATCCTCGATGAAGTCCGCGCTGGTGGCAGAATTCCCCTCCTCATCGGGCGCACCCTCACCGACAAAACCCGCA
>JANNDQ010000438.1:0-5233 GCA_031387965.1 Chamaesiphon sp. OTE_75_metabat_567 | reverse complement strand
CAGGATAAACCTTCGTCGTAGCATCAATTCCCATCCGACTACCCAGTCCCACCTTCGGAGTCGCAAAGTCCAAGTTGTCTGGGCGATTAGTTCTAAAGTTGATCCTCAGCGGGATGTGTTTATTATCCCTGATACCCCATTTGATAAGCTGGACTTTGCGACTCCGAAGGTGGGACTGGGTAGTCGGATGGGAATTGATGCTACGACGAAGGTTTATCCTGAGACTGATGCTGAATGGGGTGAGCAGCTAGAATCTGATCCGCAGATGGCGGCGATCGTTGATCGACGTTGGGCTGAGTATGGCTTAGCCGATATCAATCTGGATGAGGTTAATGCAAATTTGTTTGGTTACGACATGCACTAAATTTAGTTAGCTGCTGAAACCAACAAGAAACCCGACTTTTTCAAAAAGCGTCTCGCGTTCCTCGGGTTTCCCGAGGGTTTAGCGAGACAAGAAAGTCGGGTTTCTAACTATCACCAGTTTTAAACTATCTGTCTACTGAAAGTTAGTAGTTGCAAGATTAGTTGTCGATCCTAGTGCGACTGACTTAGACAATGTAGCTAGAGGTTGAGATCCGAGAATCAAACCACCTAAATTGCTCTTCTGATTGGCGACTGTCCAGGACTGTGCGGTTACAGATGACAATTGTCGATCTGCACTCAGTGTCACGTAATTAGTCTTACGCCCGACTGTTGCAGCAGCCAATTTCTTTTGAACAGGCTTAATTGTTAGTAACCGAGTGACAGGTTTAGCACTAATAATTGCTTCCCCAGGGATACTAAATTTTGGTGCAGTGTAGGCTTGTGCTGTAGCTAGTTGTAAGCTACCCGCGCTAATTGATACTGATGCAGTCTCAACTGTGGGGGAAACTAACTGCTTGAGCGCTATAAACGGATTAGATTTAGCAGTAATCGCTTTAGCCACTGGAGCTGTAGCGATCGTCGGACGATCGTTTAAGCTATTACCCAATAAACTTTGTAGTCCCGAAGGGATTCCGGCGGTTGGGTCACTTAGGCTGGCGGTTTCAACTAGTGGTAGTCGAGCAGCAGTTGAGGCGATCGGTGCTAAAGTGCGTGGTGTAGTCTTGATCGCTGGAGTTTTGACAGCTACAGTGGTGTTTTGGAGCTGCTGCATCATTGCTGGTCGGACAACTGGGTAAGGATCGGCGATCGTACTAGAAGCCACCATCCCTAATACAGCTGCTGGTTTAGCACTAGCTTTAGTTAATGGAGCGCGTCGCGCAGTTGGTTTGAGCGCAGGTAAAAACCGATCCGCTACTTTAACATCCCCAGTCCCAATGAATAATCCAGGTACTAGGACATTACTCTTAGCTTGAATTTTAGCTGGCGCTAAAGCTGCGGTGATCGAATTTTTGACAGCTTTGGTTCTGCTAACTTTCGCGGCCAGTGACTTCGATTTCACTAGAGGCGCTGTCAGAGTTGCGAGTGATTTTCGATTCGCAACGACGGCGACGGTTGATTTGCCACCACTCGCGGTGATTGAGTCGAGTGCTAGCTGACGCACAGCCATATCTGGAGTCGCTCCAACTCCAACCAATAACTCTCGATCGATACCTGTGCCACCAACGGAAGACTTCATGCTACTCCACGCGGTGGGGAGTGGTGCCGTTTTGGTCGCAGTATTTACGCTGACGGGTCTAGGTGCAGCGTTGGAGTACAGGGGGTTCGCGATGACCAGCGCTGTACCAAAAACACCGAGACTAGGTTGTAACCAGTTAAGCCAAATTTTTAACATCTTTGAATTAGCTCTATTTAATGAAAAGTTTAGTAACTGTAACTTGCCTGTGACTACTTGCATTTAATTTTAGCAAGTTATCAATCATACTTATAGCTGATTACGACCTAAGCTAGAGATTGATTTCGACAGCTTCATAGTCAATCGGCGTAAAGAGCTGCCATCTGGAGGTAAATCGCTAACCTACCAAGGCACTCAGACCGGATTAATCGACAATTTGGACACTATCGACCCGCAACAAAGCTAAGTAAGTCTACAGTATTGCGATTTTATTACCACAATCGTATCACACTTTTTTTACCACCCCATCCGTATTTATGCTGGGATCGACCATTGTTCGATCGAGCCAGTTTGAGTACCTGCGGCTAGATATTCACCATCAGGCTGCCAAGCCAATACTGTCAATATATCACCACCGTCAGTCAAAACTTGAAGAATTTCTCCGTCTGCTGACCACAAACAGAGACAACCATCTGCACCTGCCGATCCAAAGATCGGGGCGTTGGGGTGAGGGGCAAGTGCTGTAACAATGTTTTGGTGACCTTCTAGGCTGCTACCATTCCAGCTTGATAAATCTTCAGTCAACTGCCACAGCACGATCGTCGTGCCGCTAGCTACCGCCAGACAAGGAGTAGCAGTACCTTGCAACCAGACCAACTGCCGAATTTTGCCAGAACAACCCTGGAGTGTCCACGGATCGCTTGGATGATGCCAATCAATAATTGTGATGGTGCGATCGAGATTACCAGCAGCGAGATAACGTCCATCACCAGACCAACTTAGTTTGATACTAGCGGTAGCTACTGCTATGTGGCTTTGGGCTTCACTCTCTCTCGGTGTCCAAATTTGTACGCCCCGATATCCGGCTACTGCCAGATACGTGCCATCAGGATGCCATGCTAGGTCGAAGATCGAAGATCGATGGAATTGCCAGGAGATTGGTGATGTTGCCCCGATTAGATCGAAGATTTTTAATTCCGCACCATAAGCGATGGCTAGGAGCGAATCGGTTGGGTGCCAAGCTAAACGCTCGATCCATTTATTAACACTAATTTTGCTCACTAACTGGGGTGCATGACTCGGATCGTCACAATTCCAAATTAATAACTCCCCCGCTTGCCCAGCAGCCGCCAGCCACCGACTATCAGCAGAAAAAGCGATACTGTCGATCGTCAATCTAGCCTCAGCTTGCTCACTTTTCCACAAGGTGATGATTTCGCTCCGTTCATCGCTCCAGACAACTTCTCCCGCCGCAGAAGTTGCCGCCCAACTAGTTCCATTGGGCGCACAAACCAGATCCGTAACAAGATCGTTGACTTTACCTTGCCACTCTAGCTGTAATTCCGACCACGGAGTTCGTACCAAAACGTTGTTTACCCCTGGCTTGGTTGAGATCTTTAACAAAAATAAATGTTAAGAAATTACCAGTAGCAACGTCCTGACTTCAATCTCAAAGTTAGGATGCTACTACTGGTAATTTTGATAAAATATGGCTCAAGTCAGACTTGAACTGACGACCAAGGGCTTATGAGTCCCCTACTCTACCGACTGAGCTATTGAGCCGTGTCATTTAACGTATACTAGCATACCATGAGAAATGCAGTTTGGCTACAATTAACAATTTTCATTCTGTGATGCCAATGTCAAGGCTGTCGCCAACGAATCGTCTGAGCTAACGGATCGAGTTGTCTATCGATCCAGTGTGCTCGCTGCTCACTACTAACTATTAGCCGGAAGATGAGAGATCGGATTGACAGCATTTCCACCACTGGGACGAATCTCAAAGTGCAAGTGAGATCCAGTACTATGTCCAGTGCTACCCATCTCAGCTAGCTGCTGACCTTGACGGACAGTTTGACCCACAGCGACCGATACCCGACTATTGTGACCGTACCGAGTGGTAGTACCATCGCTATGTCTGAGTTCGACTAAATTTCCATACCCACCAGAATTCCAACCTGCTGAAATAACGGTACCATCAGCCGCTGCATTAATTGGTGTACCGACGGGTCCGGCAATGTCGATGCCTTTGTGCATTCTGCCCCATCGCCGACCGAATCTCGAAGTCAGCTTACCCGCTGCTGGCCAAGAAAAGTCAATTGTCGTGCCTCCATTTGTCCCTGGATATCGGTCTTCTAATTCACCGTAAGGGCCAGTACTATTCGAGTAAGGCTGTGCAGTAGCTACAGGTCTAAAAGTTTTGGTTTTAGGTGGAGCTACTTCGATCGGCACAGATACTTCACCACTAAACTGAATCTGACTACTTGTTGTCTGAGTGGTAAATGATTGTGGGTAGGAACGAGGTGAGGTAAAAGCTTGTGCTACTAAAACAGATGATTGTGCTGGACGTTGCGATCGCATTGCCGCGACATCACCGCGTAATTGGTTCACATAGATGTCTCCAGGCGCAGTTGTGGCTGGAGTTACAGTTGCAGGACTAGCGGCTGATCCGGCGGCGGCAACTGCTGAATTGCGGTAATTGACTGGAAAATTTGAGATGCCCATCAATATGGCTAATCCCAACATTAGAGCTGATGAACGGCTCCGACGATTACCAAACAGAGCGGCAATCTTTGCCAATCCTGATCGATGCTCAAGCATGTTTGCCGACGATTGGTTCGTCAACAGATTTTGATGAGTGTCCAGGGTATGGACTAATTTAACCTTCTGCGTAATTTCGGGTTTCAAAAAAAATGATCTCCTAACTTTGAGTACAACAGCAGTCTAGCCATGTGAATCTATCTAGATAGACTCATTAACTGGCTGACCTTTCACTCCAATCTCACACCAAAAAATAGTATTGACACAACGATCGCTTAATGCAATCTAATTTTTTACTGCGCTTTGATAAAGACCGGTGAGATCAGTATGCGCAAAATTAATTAGTTATCGCGTGTCTGTAGCGATCCCTATCGCTAACGTCACTTTAAATGATGATGCAATAATTTGCAAGTTTTTGACGATCGTCTGGTGATGGAGTAACCTCAAAGACTGACAATTTAATGTCAGGTACTCAATCATGAATCAGCTGCCAAACGTTATGAACATCGGTAGTCAAGCAGCTGGGATCGCTGGCAAACACCTCACTCAGGCTAGATTCACCTGTGCTAAATCCGACTTTAAACGATGGATTACTTGATCGACAACCGTATATTTGACTAGAGAAATTTCGATCTTTAACCTGATGGAACGATGAAAACCGAAAATCTTGAAAGTGGTTAATTTAGCTTGAGTTATTGGTAAAGTAGCCAAATTTACTAAATAAGCAATTACTAGTTTTACACCGCTCGATCGACGAGATTAATGATACAAATTTCTTATCTAAAATCACCAATTATCTGCTGCTCGGAAATCAGATCGATCAATCTAAAACTAGATCCCAGACGGGATTTGGGATCTACCCGAATCTAGCCATAATTACATCCCAATTTGACGACGGGCTTCAAATAGCCCAATTGCCGCACTCACAGAGAGATT
>JANNDQ010000422.1:0-5056 GCA_031387965.1 Chamaesiphon sp. OTE_75_metabat_567 | reverse complement strand
TTGATAAGCTGCATGGATAAGCTGGGTGCCCATCATCAAATTGTCATAGAATAATTCGGCTGGTTTGATTTGGTTTAAACCAATTCCACCAACGTGGGCAGCTAGGTGAACAATCACATCTTGATTTTTAACTGCTGTATGACAGTTTTCGAGTACCCGTAAGTCACAATCGGCGGATCTAGGGACTGTGATATTGGCCGGATTTGCTCCTTGGGCTAGCAGTTGGCTAATTACTTGCTGTCCGAGGAATCCAGCCCCACCAGTGACGAGAATTCGCTGCGTGGATAGATCTAGTTGTGCCATAAGTTCTGTTAATTCAGCTGTTTAAAGATTATTCATAGTTGCCTGTAGGTTGGGTTGACGAAGGAAACCCAACATCACCATAATTGCTGCGTAGATCTACCCACCCCACCCTACGGGCACCCCTCCTCGGAGGGGATTTTCTATTATTGATTAATCGTGCATGGTGGCTAGGGCTTGACGGACGATCGCGACATCAGGTAATGTCTCTTCACCAGCGTAGTTAGGAGATTTTAGTCCGAGGGCGTGAAGATCTGTATCCACCATCAAGTGGACAAGTTCGGTGAAAGTGACAGATGGTTTCCAGCCAAGTTTGGTTTGGGCTTTGGTAGGATCGCCGATGAGTAATTCTACTTCGGCGGGACGTAAGTAACGGGCATCAAATTCGACGTAATCTTTCCAATTAAGATTGACATACTCGAAAGCCAGAGTCAAAAATTCGTGAATGGCATGAGTTTCACCAGTCGCAATCACATAATCATCGGGGGTATCTTGCTGGAGCATCAGCCACATTGCCACCACATAGTCTTTCGCGTAGCCCCAATCACGTTTTGATTCGAGATTACCTAAATAGAGTTTATCCTGTTGCTTCGCCATAATGCGGGCGATCGCGCGAGTAATTTTACGAGTTACAAATGTTTCACCACGGCGAGGCGATTCATGATTGAATAAGATGCCATTGCAGCCGAAGATATTGTAAGACTCGCGATAATTAATCGTCTGCCAGTGGGCGAAAAGTTTGCCACAGGCGTAGGGACTACGGGGATAGAATGGGGTCGTTTCGGATTGGGGGACTTCTTGTACCAAGCCATACATTTCTGACGATCCAGCTTGATAGTAGCGGACTTGCAGCTTTGTGCGCTGCTCGTAATCACGGATGGCTTCGAGTAAGCGGAGCGCACCCATTGCGACAGTATCTACAGTGTATTCTGGTGCATCGAAACTCACCCGCACGTGAGATTGGGCACCAAGATTATAGACTTCGTGCGGCTTTGTCAGTTCTAATAAACGGCGCAATGTTACGCCGTCCGCTAAATCGCCGTAGTGGAGAAAAAGTTTTGCGCCAGGTGTGTGAGGATCTTGGTACAGATGTTCGATTCGATCGGTATTAAACGTCGATGTCCGCCGAATAATCCCGTGAACTTCGTAACCCTTGGAGAGTAATAGTTCAGCGAGGTAGGAGCCATCTTGTCCGGTGATACCTGTAATCAGTGCACGTTTTGTTTCAGTCATCTTAGCAGTAATCTTTTAAATCGTTAGGCTGGAGACCTTTTATTATCATATGTCTCAATTGCTGACATACTACCATCCATTTGCTGGTACATGCCCCCATAAACTATCAGCTTTCTGTCTTGTCACAGCGAGATCTGGAGGGAACCTTCAGGGCGCGTTGGCGGAGCCTCTCCGACAGGAGAAGCCGCAACTTGATTTTAGTATGCCCCATTATTTTTAGTCATCAGTGTCAGCAGGATTGTTTTAAATATAATCTGGAGATCTAACCAAAAATTACGATGCTTGACATAGCTCACGTCGATTTTGATTCTCTGTGGATAGGGCAGATCGTTACGTCCAGAAACTTGCCACAATCCCGTAATTCCAGGTCTAATTGTCAATACTCGATCAATATCTTTGCCATAACGTTCAATTTCTCCCGGCACGAGCGGACGGGGACCAACTACACTCATTTCGCCTTTTAACACATTGATAAACTGCGGAAATTCGTCGAGATTAGTGATTCGTAGCAATTTACCAATTTTGGTAATCCGGGGATCGTTCTTGATCTTAAAATTTTCTGAAAATTCCTGGCGGACATCTTCAGACTGCGCCATCATTTCCCCCAGAAGCTGATCGGCATCGGTAATCATTGTCCGAAACTTAATACATCCAAAATGCTGGTAATTTTTGCCCACCCGTTCTTGGATATAAAAGATTGCGCCAGATGAAGTACAAGCGATCGCGATTCCAACGGCAAGATATACTGGGGCACACAACATTAGCACTGATAGCGAAAAGATAATATCAAATAGTCGCTTGGTGATGTCACGAGATTTGCGATTTAGTCTCTGCTTGAGGGTGAGAGGATCGATACCTGTGCTGGAAATATGTTGACTACTGACTGGCATTTTACGCATCAATTTCACTCTGGCACCAATATTTCTCAGATAGTGTAAAAAAGATCGCATTTATGCAACGACTTTTACACTTTTAACTCAGATAGACTTCACCCTGATTTTGGTTGAGTTCCCGATTGCCACTGCTGTGTGTGGCGATCGAGTAAACTCAGATATTGCGATCGAAATACTGAAGCTGCAAATTTCTCAGCATGAGCGCGAATTTGCTCAGATTGAAACTGCTGATGATAAGTTTCAAACACTGAAACTGCATTTACGACTGCTGCTATCGTTTGATCTGAAAACAGGATGCCCGTCCCACAATCGGGATGAGATCGAATATCCAAGACAGTTTCAGCAGCTCCACCGACACCATAAGCAATCACTGGTGTACCACAAGCTTGAGCCTCTACTAATACAATACCAAAGTCTTCGCAAGCTGTATAGACAAATGCTCTCGCGCGAGATAAATAATCTTGAACGACGGCATTTGGTTGAGCACCGAGGATTGTGACGTTAGGTTTAGCAATTTGTTGCAATTTTTGTAATTCAGTCCCCGCACCAATAATCACCAGATTTCTACCATTCTGATTAAATGCTTCGACAATTAAAGCAACTTGCTTGTAACCTACCAGCCGACACACGGTGAGATAAAAGTCTTCTTTCTGGGAGGTGCAGCTAAATCTATCGATATTGACTGGCGGATAGACAACATCAGCGGTGCGCCGATAACAGCGCCAAATCCGGCTGGCGGTAAAGCGAGAATTTGCAATGAAGTGATCTACTCGATTGGCTGATAGGACATCCCACTGGCGGAGCCGATGTAGCAGATAGCGGGTAAATATGCCAGGGACACCCTGTCCAAGTCGGCTTTGGTGCAAATAGTCAAAAGTTAGATCCCAGGCGTAGCGCATCGGCGTATGGGAGTAGCAGATGTGCAATTGCTGGGGTGTTGTAATAATGCCTTTGGCGACGGCATGGGAAGAGGACAAAATAATATCATACTGCCGTAAGTCTAGCTGTTCGATCGCGATCGGCATTAAAGGCAGATATTTCTGGACACCAGCTCTTGCTCCAGGTAAGTTTTGGAGAAAAGTGGTACCGATTTTTCGCTGATAGAGATAGCTATCGGGATTAGTTGATTCAAAATCAATCAGCGCATAAAGATCGGCATCAATAAATTGCAGGATTTCTTTGACTACTAATTCTGAACCTCCAGTCGCCTGAGGAGTCAGCCATTCATGAACCAGAGCGTAATTAATATCAGACATGGAATAGCTATAAATCTATAAACGGGCTGTATTTCTGAATCCTAAAGCCTAAAGCCTAAAACCTAATTCATAGCCTCAATCCACTGTTTGATCACCAATGCCCGCTCGAAATCTGGTTGATTGAGGTAAATTGATTGGAGATTATTTAGCATCCTGAATAGGAACTGACGATTGGTAATTGGTTGAAGGAGTTCTGTGGGGATGGCGGGAATATTTTGTTGATAGATATCCATCAATTTTTGGCGACAGTCTTCAACAAATAATATCTCACCTCGATCGAAGGCATCAACAAATATCTCAGAATCTTCAAAGTCGGGGCGGATCAAAAAATGTCCTGGCATCCCAATTCCAACCATTGGAAAGCCGATCTGTTTGGCAATGTGTAAATAAACTAAAGCTAGGCTAATTGGAATCCCAGTGCGTCGATCAATCACATCATTCAGAAAGCTATTACAGGGATTATAATAGTCAGTGCCGTTACCCTGAAATTTGAGTTCGGTGTACAAGTATTGATTAATCGTCTGGATTACTTTTAGCGGATATTGAGTTTCAGGCAATCTTTTCGCTACAGCTAAACCCATTGAATCTAATTTTTCTAAATATTTCTCTATATCTAAATCTGGACACTCAATTTGAGCAATATATAATGCTGCTCTTGCAAGATCGATTTCTCGATCGGGTTTAGTTATTTCGGTGATGAACCGATTGAGAGGATTGGTCATTTAGGGTTTAGGTATTAGACTTTAGGTGTTAGACTCAATTATCAATAATTAAGTTTTAGTGTAGGGTGGGCACTGCCCACCAGCTAAGATTTATGCAATTCTATCTAATAATTATTTGTGCATACCTGCTTAATAATATTAAATTTCAATACTAATAATTAAGATCCTTCCCAGATCCATATTTCCAAGCTTGTAAAAGTTGCTGATAATAGTATTGCTGTGATGCTGGAAGTTGGGCGATTAATGATGTAGCCAGTTTACCCAGTGGATAGAGTCCGCTGTATGCACCGAGATTGATATAGTTAATCAGCCAATCGAGGAGAGTGATAGTCCCGACATGAGGTATGATCGGCATGACGGCAAGCGGGCTAGAGATTGAGGTTTGAAATAGGGTGCGGGAGAGGGCGGGAAATTGAACGACATCTTGGAGAAAGGGACGCAAAACATCATCACCTAAGTATTCCATCGATCGAAATACAGCGGCTAGTAAATTATTAATTCGATCTGGATTTACTTGTTGATTGATACCGACACTCATCGATCGCTGAAACATCCAAGTAACGGCAATATTAGGTTGATAAGGTTGTAATAATTGGAGATCTTGATTGCTTAGAGCATCAGCTTTTAGTGCCATTTCAATTCCATTAGTCAA
>JANNDQ010000403.1:0-3553 GCA_031387965.1 Chamaesiphon sp. OTE_75_metabat_567 | reverse complement strand
GTGATAATAATGGTAAACAAGCCAACTGGGTACGGCTTGATTATGGTGGTTGGATTCTGGCTGAGCAAGTCCAAGTGACCACTGGCGTAACAGTACCACCGAAAACGATCGTCAAAAGCCTCACAAGTAAAGATCGCGCGGGTGCTACCGACGTAATTATTCCCCTCCAAGTACCAGTACCAATCACCCTAGAGCAAGGTACTAATACAATCACCCTCACCCTCTACAATACTACCGCCCAGACTGATATTATCCGCTTCAATGATAATCCGGTGGTTTCGCGGCTAGATTGGAAGCAAACTAGCCCTGGAGTGGTGCAATATGTGTTTAACCTCAAATCAAAACAACAGTGGGGTTATAAGCTCAAATATCAGGGTACCAATCTGGTGCTATCACTCCGTCATCCGCCCAAGCTTGTTCGCGCAGCGTCTCTGGAAGAGAATCGCAATAATGCGGCTAAACCACTAGCTGGTACCAAAATCCTCTTAGATCCAGGGCATGGCGGCAAGGATTCCGGCGCTGTCGGGCCGAATGGTTATACCGAAAAAGATGCTAATCTCTATGCCTCGAAACTATTGGCGAACGAGCTATCAATGCGGGGCGCGTCGGTTTATCTATCACGGGAAGCAGACAAATTTATCGAACTGAGCGATCGCCAACTAATTATTGATAATCTAGAACCTACCCTCGCCTTATCAGTTCATCACAATTCCTTGCCCGATGGTGGTAATCCTGACACCAAGGGTTTCTCCACCTTCTGGTACCACGCCCAAGCTCAGAGCCTCGCCATGTATCTCCACAACCACGTCGTCAAAGATACGGGTCGCCCTTCCTATGGCGTATTCTGGGACAACCTCGCCCTCGCACGTCCGGCATCAGCCCCTTCCGTCCTGCTGGAGTTGGGCTTTATGAGCAATACCAGCGAGTTTGAACTGATTGCCAATCCCCAAGAGCAGCAAAAAATGGCAAAATCGATCGCTGATGGAATCACTCAATGGCTGGTATCCTCGGCAAAAAATTGATTCATCCAAAGCTGCGATCGAGTCAGCCCTGCCATCACAAGATGTTTAGCATCAGCTATAATCATCCATAGATATATGTGCGTGGACTAATAAACCTGTGGGACAGTACGAACGATTGGTATTGATGGCAGAAGACGAATTAACTCAATACAGCAGCGATGCGCGTAAAATTGAGAAACTGCGCCAAAAGATTGGTTTGTCAGTGACGATGGCTCAACAAAAAGAAGTCAAAGCGGCGCTAGAAGCCGAATTGCCCACAGGGGGAATTGTTAAATTAGTTGAAACTCAACGCCAGACTGTTGCTTTACCATTCTGGGGGATTGCTGGATTGGGGTTATTATTTGGCATTTCTCTAGATCAACCCGTTGATTTTATTGCTGCTATTGGCGGCACAGCAGCGGCAATTGCCATCCAAAAGTGGGGCTGGAAACTGTATGCAAAAAGGATTGTTTTAGATACTTTAATTGATATCGATACTAAAATTAACGCGATTAAACCATAGGATTAGGTTTTAGGTTTTGGGCTTTAGGCTTTAGGGGAATTTAGGAGCGATCGATTGATGAATGATGTGAAAATTGGGATTATTGGTGGCAGTGGACTGTACCAGATGTCTGCACTAAATAATGTGCGGGAGGTAAGTCTAGATACACCCTTTGGCAAACCTTCAGACAATCTAATTGTTGGCGATTTAGATGGGGTAAATGTCGCTTTTCTAGCACGACATGGACGGAATCACCATCTGGCACCTACTGAAGTTCCCTATCGTGCGAATATCTATGCAATGAAGCAGATCGGTGTTGAGTACTTGATTTCGGCATCAGCGGTTGGATCGTTACAAGCAGAAATTAAGCCACTAGATTTAGTCCTACCAGATCAATTTATCGATCGCACTAAAAGTCGGGCTAGTACTTTTTTTGGTGAGGGAATTGTCGGGCATATTGCCTTTGGAGATCCAATTTGCCACCAGTTATCAGGTGTTCTAGCAGACTCGATCGCATTGCTCGATCTACCCGATATTACTCTACATCGCGGCGGCACATATATTTGTATGGAAGGACCAGCATTCTCAACTAAAGCTGAGTCGAATATGTATCGGTTGCTCGGTGGGACAATTATCGGGATGACTAATTTACCTGAAGCAAAATTGGCTAGAGAAGCTGAAATTGCCTATGCAACCCTAGCATTAGCAACTGACTATGATTGCTGGCACCCAGATCATGACAATGTAACGGTAGAGTTAGTAATTGCTAATCTACACAAAAATGCTAGCAATGCTCAACGGGTAATTCAAGCCACAGTGCAGCGGTTAAGTCAAAACTTATTTGTCTCTGAGGCACATTCAGCACTCAAATATGCGATCATCACTCCGTTGGACAAAGTGCCTGAAGCTACTAAGCAAAAGTTAGCACTGCTACTGAAAAAATATCTGTAGGAAAGATCGTTCATCACGAAGGATCTTCACTACAGATAAATTTAGCCCACCAGTTTATTTGGTTGCTGGTGGTGTCATTGTTGGGACATTGGGGACGGTTGTTGTCGAATTTGTGGCTCCGGCTGCTGGTGCAACCTTTGTTGCTGTACTCTTTTTACTAGGAGCGGCTGCTTTTTTAGCCTTACAACTAGGATGTTCTTTTGTCGTTAAAGTAGCTGGATCGATCGTTTCGGTACCGACAACTAATGATTTGTATTTAGCACCACCATCAATCAGGGCTTCACCGCAAGTATTTGCGGCAACATCCTTACGATTGACTGGTTTATTTTTAGCATTTACACCCTTAATTGGATACTTTTGTTTAGCAGTTAAGCCCGTGACAACTACTTGATCTTTGCTAGTTTTATAAACTTCAGCAGAGGCGATCGAGCCATAAGCAACTGTTAACATGGTAGCAACAGCAATCGCAGAGATCGGAAATTTGATGGACATATTTTTAGTTAATGTTAGTGTTGACAAAAATTAGGATCGGGAGCGATGTCTAATAGATTACCATGAAATAATATGTCAATTTGGTGTGGAAATCTAGGTCTTAGAATCGGAACAACTGCGACAGATTGAGTTTCACTTTTTTCCTTAATTAGCCTTTCATCGCCCGAATCAATTCAGCAGCGACTTCTGGGCGGGAAAATTCTGGTGGGGGTAATTCACCTTGACGGAGCAGATCGCGAACCTTTGTCCCCGATAGATGAACTCGTTGTTCAGGGGTACTTGGACTGGTTTTAGTAGTTGCCATCGATTTGGTAACTTTACAATAAAAAGCGTGCTCAAACATCATCGGCGTAATTCCGAGTTCCCCAGGCTCAAATTCACTAAAAATGTGCTGAGCATCGTAGGTGCCATAGTAGTCCCCAACGCCCGCATGGTCGCGTCCGACGATAAAATGAGTGCAACCATAGTTTTTGCGAATTAGGGCGTGGAAGATGGCTTCTCGTGGCCCAGCATAGCGCATTGCAGCGGGATTGATGCCGAGAATCACTCGATCGCTCGGATAGTAGTGTTCGAGAATGATTTCATAGCAGCGCATCCGTACATCGGC
>JANNDQ010000397.1:0-15149 GCA_031387965.1 Chamaesiphon sp. OTE_75_metabat_567 | reverse complement strand
ACCTACGCAGTCAGCCGCGAACAGAAAAATGCTGAGGGTGGCAAAATGTACATCCAAGACCGCATCGCTGAAAACGCTGACGAACTATGGACATTGGTTCAACAAGAGAAAACTCACGTTTACATCTGTGGACTCAAAGGCATGGAAACAGGCATTGATGCCGCTCTGACCAATGCAGCAGCTAAGTCTGATGTCAAATGGTCTGAGTACCGCAGCCAAATGAAACGTGCTGGTCGCTGGCACGTTGAAACTTACTAAGAGTTGGGAGTTGGGAGTTGCGGCTCGCGCTCCTCGGGTTCCCCGAGGGTTTAGCGAGACAAGACAGGGAGTTGGGAGTTTCCGCTGTTTTGTTTCTTAACCCCTGGCTCCCCTCCCGTTGAGAGTTGAGAGTAATTACGAATTATTTTCCTAGCTCCTACAGCCTAACTCCTGATGGTAAAATTGCATGTAAACTGAGCAAACCTACGTACAACAGGATTGGAGCGATGTCGTCAGCAGTAGAAGTTACAGACGGTTCTTTTAAAGAGGATGTCCTTGATAGTGAGATTCCCGTATTGGTAGATTTTTGGGCACCTTGGTGTGGCCCATGCAGAATGGTCGGCCCTGTCGTTGACGAAATCGCGGCACAGTATGAAGGCAAGATCAAAGTATATAAACTCAACACTGATAACAATCCCAATGTTGCCAGTCAATACGGGATTCGGAGTATTCCAACCCTAATGATTTTTAAGGGTGGTCAAAAGGTTGATACAGTTGTTGGTGCTGTTCCTAAAGCAACTCTCTCCAATACTGTTGAAAAATATCTCTAGATTGCGGTAGATTCACAATCACCAAGCTTAGTTCAATAAATCAATATTCTTGCCCGATGGGGAAGCGTCTCAAGCTAGATTAGGCTGGGGACGCTTTCTGTCTAAATAATGCTTGTTAGCTCAGAAAAAGGGAATAATAAAGATCGATCTCGAAAATTCTAAAAGTGTACCTATGGATACGTCTCGCCTCAAAAATGACCTAATCGCCACGATCGATCGCCTACCGACCACGACTAACGGTAAATGGATTCAACGTGCTTTAGAGGCGATTTTACGGCTAGCTGAGACGGAGATCGACAGGTTGGACTGGAAGATTCTTAGTGCATCAGTTGGGGATATGGAACGGGCATTTCAGGTATTTTATCCCTATCGACATGTGCGCAAAGTAGCTGTATTTGGCTCGGCACGAACTAGTGATACGGCCCCCGCATATCAGCTTGCCCAAGACTTTGCGCGTCTGATTACCGAGCAGGGATTTATGACGATTACGGGGGCTGGGGGCGGGATTATGGCGGCGGCAAATGCTGGAGCTGGAGCCGAAAATTCGTTTGGGCTAAATATTCAACTTCCGTTTGAGCAGGGTGCAAATAAATATATCGCTGGCGACCCTAAATCGATCGCGTTTAAATATTTCTTTACTCGCAAGTTGTTTTTCCTGCGTGAAAGCGATGCCGTCGCCCTCTTTCCAGGGGGATTTGGGACTCAAGATGAGGCAATGGAGACGCTGACACTTTGTCAAACTGGTCGATATGGCCCCGTACCGATGGTACTGATCGATCAACCTGGAGGGACATATTGGCGGGACTGGGACAGTTACTTACGGAAGAATCTTGCTACTACCGGATTGATTAGCCCAGAAGATCTGAATCTATATACGATTACTGATGATATCCAGGTGGCGGCTGAGGTAATTCGGAATTTTTATCAGGTATATCACTCTAGTCGCTATGTCGGTGATGAATTTGTGATTCGATTGAGGATGGCAATTTGCGATCGAGACTTAGAGTTTCTCAACCAGGAGTTTGGCGATCTAGTTGCTAGTGGTAAAATTATCCAAACTACAGCGTTAGACGATGAGTTAGGAGATGCAACCGCAGATTTACCCCGACTGGTATTCAAATTCGACAGGCGAGACTTTGGCAGGTTATATCAAATGATTGGTAAGATTAATCAAATGAATAAGGATCTTTGCTTGGATACTCATCCTGAATCAAAATAATCTCTCAATTAAAATTCTGAAGTTAACTCTTTAACCAAGATATACGGCTGGACAATTATTGCTTGAAACCGCTGATTTGGATTGGCATTCCAACGCGAGAGAATTTCTACCGATGGCTTCACCAGCAGCTGCTCACCAATCCAATGCTCGATCGATTGGGTATTGTCGCTAGCAATGGCGACACCGACATCTAATAATTCCAGCTCAGGAACAACTAAGATTACTGCATCCTTTTGGATGTGAGGCTTTAACCATTCTAATTCAGCTTCGTCAACTAGTTCGCTCAGCTGTTTCCTTAAATCTTCTGTCATTTGAGAGACTTTTAAGTAGGTTTAAATAATATTTAGGCTACTAATTATATCAGGAAAAGGTAGAGAAATTTATTGATTGCTACTGATTTTCCTATCGACCTAAATCATGTAAATCATTGATTTTGGTTGTGCATAAATCGGTGACTCGATCGAGTTCCGATCTTTTTGTCGAAGTTGGGGGGAGAATTAACTCACCAACTCTAATCGTGACAGGAGTGGCTTGAGGATATTTTTTGCCCTTTTGTTCGATTAGATGAGTTCCCCACAGACAGACAGGTAGTAAGGGTACCTGCGCTTTGGCGGCAATTAGCGCCGCACCTGGTTTGGGATCGCTGACTCTGCCATCGGCTGAGCGGGTACCAGATAGAAAAACGCCCGCGCCCCAACCCTCTTCAATGTAGTTTAACGCCGTTCTGATTGTCGTGCGATCGACTGCACCGCGCTTGACGGGATAGGCACCATAGAGCCTAATCGCATTTTTCAATACTGGCACCTCAAACAGTTCTTCTTTCGCCATATATGCCACCGGACGCAATACCGCCGCCGATAACAGGGGCGGATCGAAATTGCTGCCGTGATTGCATACCACTACAAATCCCCCCGATCTCGGCACATGTTCGGTGCCAATTACCTTGCCTTTGAGATACAAGTAGAAGAATGGATTAATTAATGACTGCTTAAAGGCATGATAGAAAGCAAGGTTGATAAATGGTTCGCGAGATCTGGACATGAGATTCAGTTGACAGTTGATGCTTGAGCCATACTCGCTCAGAGTATTTTGCAGCTATCCATCATTATCATCGATTTGGCAAACCATTGTTAGTCCGCTCATTTTTGATGTTTTGAGCGTCGCTCTGAATCATTTCGCGGAGCTTACCTAGTCCAGTTCTAATATCGCTATATTGCTTTGAAAACCGCTGTTTTGAAGTGAAGTAATTAGGTGCAGTCCGATCCCACGCCAGTGCTCGATCGATCGCCATTACCCATGTCGCTGGATTGCCGCCAGCATATTCATTAATTTGACGACCAATAAAACTATCTGAGGGTGAACACTAGTTTTAATCGAGCTTTATCCCTAAATCTAGTAGCGTGGTTGGCAATCTCCAAAACTCAGAGCCTCTCGGTCTAGAAAACCCGCGATCGCCATTTCTAAAACTGCTTCGACTGGATAATCGATTTCCTTGGCTCGGCGTTCAAACGCCTCTCGAACATGAGTCGGAAATGCCGCTAACATCATCCGTGCAGCGACTGGATTCAAATGTTCGATGCTCTCTGGTTCGGAACTGGACGATTTAAAACTATGGCTCTCAATTTCTGTCATCGGAGAATATCTCAGTGCTACTCATTAAAATGATGATGTCATAAAATCACAGATCTACGCCGGAGACATCACAGCTTAATCTCGATCGAGTTTAGACAATAGAGCCATAAACCGCTATTGGCTTGCATTTCTCATGAGAACTAGCTCCTTTGTTGCCCTGATTTGCTCTCTAGCGATTAATAGCTTCAATGCTCTTCATCAGCCCGCTGTCGCCGAGCCATCCCCACGATCTTGGCATATCGCTGAAGCCTTGACTACCAGCGCAACGGTGCATAGTGAGACGCAGCCAGTGGTGACTCAGATCGGGGAAAAGTATGGCTACAAAGATGCTGATGGCAAAGTGGTGATTGTCGCAAAATTTGACAATGCCTATGGGTTTTTTGATGGATTAGCAGCGGTCAAAATTGATGGTAAGTGGGGCTATATCGATCGATCTGGTCGAGTAATCGTGGCGTTTCAGTTCGACAATGCTAATAGCTTTGAGAGTGGTTTAGCTGCTGTTAAAATTGGGGATGACTGGGGTTATGTCAATCAGCAGGGAGTAATGGCAATCCCGCCTAACTTTGATGAAGCCGAGACTTTTAGTGAAGGTTTGGCAAAGGTCAAAATTGATGATAAGTGGGGTTTTATCGACAAAGAAGGATTTGTGGCGATCGATCCAATCTTTGATGAGGTTGCCAGTTTTAATGACCAAATGGCATGGGTGCGAATTGGCAAGAAAGTTGGTTACATCGATGAGACTGGTAAGTTTCTGCAATAGATCGCGATTCTCTTCCAGAGACGCTCCGCGAACGAGATGGTAAATAATAATGAAGGTATCGCCATCAAAAGTCGATCTAGTAACTATTTAGGCTAGTTTTTCTGTAATATAAGGATCGGTAAACCCCAGATCCCATTGTTCCCTTTACTATTGATAGTTGGGAGTGGTGATCGCCGACCAACCCTGCCGCAGCTATAGGGAAGAAGGAAAAATAGTGAGCAATCAACAATCGGTTCTAAGCGAATTACTGCGGCAAATGCCTCAACTAAGGTCGCACTTGTACTTTAAATCTTCCCTGACGGCGCTGTCTCATGCGATGGAAGATCGGGTACTTGCAGGTACGGATCGACCGTTATTGATTGCCAGTTTTCAGCAGGAAAAGTTCTATCGCCAAGAAGCGCACCGCTATCGTCGCTTAGGCGAGATTAGCGATCAGGTATATGTGGTTGCGGCTCCAGATAGCGAATTTAGCGACCTAGTGCGAGAGTATGAGCTAGTACCATTTGAGAGCACTGATGCCCTCGCCAGTGAGTGGCACTTGATCGCCATTGGCCCCCAGTCAGCTGCTTGCCTGATCTGTCGCGAAAAAATCACCCCGCCATCAGATCTGCCCGTGTTGCCGGAAATCGACCCCTCCCGCAGATTTGAAGGAATCTGGACATTCGATCGGCAAGTGACCATTGCCGCTGCCCATATTTTGCTCGATCGCATCCAAGGCTACCGTCCCGAACTAGCCGCTAAAATCCTTCAGGCAAAGCAGGATTACCTCGTGGCTGTCCCAACTATCCCTCATGACAATTCAGCAAGTGCGGATGCCTTTGTGCAGCGGCTGGTGACATATTTGCAGGCACGACAATATAAGCTCCTCAAGGCTTACCGTTCGATCGAAGAGAAAGAAGAACGGGAACGGCTAGTCAATTCAATTACAGGGGCAATTAGGAAATCGCTCAATTCCGCTGATATTCTCAATGTCGCCGCTCAAGAGCTAGGTAAAGCGACCAGAGTCAGTCGCTGTCTGATCTATCAGTACAAGAAAGACGAGCGGACTACAACGATCGCCCATGAGTATTTAGCTAATTTACAAGTTGACTCTCTCCTCGATAAATCCTGGAGCCTAGCAGACAATCCCATCTTTAAAGCAGTAGTCACTAAGCACGAATCCATCGCTCTCGCCGAAGTCAATATCACCAAAACGTGGCAGCGCACACTTACCAAACTAGGCATTACTGACTGGCTGATCGTACCAGTGCTGCATCAAAATCGAATTTTGGGGATGATTGAATTGCACCAGCAGCAGCCATCCTCATTACCCTGGTCAGATGATACCATCGGCTTAGTTGAGGCGATCGCCACCCAAATCGGCAGTACGCTGATTCAAGCTGAATCTTACACCAATTTAGAATACCTTAATCAACAGCTTGAGGCACTCGATCGCACTCGCGCTAATCTCGTCGCCATCACTGGGCATGAATTGCGGACACCCCTCTCAACAATCCAAGTTTGCCTCGAAAGTCTCGCTACTGAGCCAGATATGTCCCTCGAACTCAGACAAGTCATGCTCAACACCGCCCTCGGCGATGCCGAACGAATGCGCAAACTCGTTCAAGACTTTCTCACCCTCTCCCAGCTCGAAAGCGGTCGAATTCAATGGCATCCTGAGCCGCTGTCCCTAGAAGAATGTATCGATCTGGCTCTGAGTGGTCTCAATAGCCGCCGTTACGATCGAGATTTACCGAAAATAGTGGTTAAAGTTCCGGCAGATCTCCCCTTTGTCCGCGCTGATGGCGAATGGCTGGTAGAAGTCCTCACCAAACTGCTGGACAACGCCTGTAAATTTACCACTGGCAAAGATCGGATCGGGATTGAAGCCTACAATGTCGAATCAATGCTCGAAGTCGTCGTCGCGGATACCGGACGCGGCATCGCGCCGGAATTACTGCAAATGGTATTTGAACGCTTTTATCAAGCCGAAGGTTCACTGCGGCGGACGGCTGGGGGCACTGGATTAGGATTAGCGATCTGTCGGCAAATTGTCAACGGTTGGGGTGGAGAAATTTGGGCAGAATCTGGAGGAAAAGATCTTGGTAGTCGGTTTCATTTTACCGTGCCATCAATTTAGGTAGCTGGACATAATTAAAGTGACAATAACGAAATCGCCCTCACCCCGCCCTCACCCCCAGTGTGTAGGGTGGGCACTGCCCACCAACTAGGTTTCGGGCATTATCTATTTAATAAGCAATTGTGCCTAGCTACTTACGCTCTGCTAAGGCAGACGCTACGCGAACAGTACAAGTGGTGGATGGTTTTTTTACTTATGAGTAGGTTTTGAGAGTATTTTTATCAGTGTTTGTGTGCTGGTGTAAGATCTAGATAATTACATTACTACGAGACGATCGAGTTCTAGGGTAAACTACAGACTTAATCTAAATAATTCTATGCTTGTCAAATAGCATCTTTATCGGATTATAATGTCTCGACCCCGATTTTCTAAACCATGACTACTGCCCAAAAATTGATGTCTCGCTACCTTTGGGCAGCTGATCGACATGCCACCTGGATTCCGGTTGATCGACTAGTTGAAGATCGATATCATGCGATCGCGCCCCAACTATGGTTAGATACTAAGCCTCAAGAACCACCAGATGTATTATCACCCCTGCCTAGACAGGCGCTAGCTTACGCTCACCTCTATCGCTACAAGCTTCATCTGCCCCAGATTCACGGCTTTTGTTCGCTCCAGAGATCGGGCGAGACGATCGAAATTCCCCTGCTCGATAATATTCCGATCAACAGTGAGGGGAAACTATATCCGAGTCTGATTGAAGCCTGGAGTACTGCCTCGGCACTTTATCAAGCTTACTGGCTATGGCAGGCGATCGAGTTGTGGGCACCGCTGGTCGGGACTGGCGTACTACCAAGCTTGGCAATGATGGACAACCTCCGGGTCGATGGCTGGTGTCTGCGATTGTGTGAGTTGATTCCTGATGACCCAACGCTCGGTAATAAAGTTACCCTATCGAGTATGGGCACACTCTGGCTGGATGCCCTTCCCGCTGCGGCTCCAGAAATTGCCGATCGACTGGAGATCATTTTTAGTAAAATGCAGGCAGAAAAAGCCTCCCTCCGCGATGTGGCTGGGGCACTAAATAAACTTGTCCTCGAACAGGCAGCCCGACTACCCCTAGTCTGGAAAACCGCTGGCGGGACAGATCCAGGCGCAGTTCACCGCCATAACGAGGATTCCTATTACCCTACCCCCTCAGAACTAGCTCAAGACACTACAGGCGGCAAGATCGCGATCATTTGTGATGGTGTGGCTGGACACGACGGTGGCGAAGTCGCCAGCCAGATGGCGGTCAAACTGCTCAAGATTCAAACCCAAGCTCTATTTGAAGATCTAGTTAAAAGTCAGCAGATCGTCTCGCCCGAACAGATCTGTAATACGATCGCGGCGATCGTCCGCGTGGTCAATAATACAATCACCACCGAAAATCAGAGCCAAGGGCGGGAAGATGTCCGACGGATGGGCACGACGATGGTGATGGCAGTTCAAGTCAACCAGCAGATTCGGACTCGCAAAAGCGTCGGTAATTCTCATGAGATCTACATTGCCCACGTCGGCGATAGCCGCGCCTATTGGATCACTCCTGGGCGCTGCCAACTCCTAACGATCGATGACGATATCGCGACACGGGAAGTCAAGCAAGGTCGAGATGTGCCCTGGCACAGTGCTAGCCGTGCCGATGCTGCTGCCCTCACCCAAGCCTTGGGGATGAAGCAGGGCGAATTGCTCCAACCCACAGTGCAGAGATTTATGGCGATCGAAGATGGAATTTTACTACTCTGTTCTGACGGCTTGAGCGATCGTGATTTAGTCGAGCGCTCTTGGCAAGACTACGCAGATCGCATCTTCCAGACAGGTATTCCCCTCGCTGAAGCTGTACAATCTTGGCTAGATCTGGCGCATACTCAAAATGGAGCTGATAACATCTCGCTAGTATTGATGTCTTGCCAGGTATCTTCGTCCAACTCGAAAATTAGCAGCCAACTGGTGACAATTGACCCCGAACTAGAAAGGGATGAGCTAAGTTCAGGCTCAAGCTTCCGGCTGAATAGGTTCGTCAATTTATTCTTGTTCGTGACTGCGGGGATAGGACTATTAGCTGGTGTGGCGATTGCAATTGCCTTTTTCTATCCAAAGATCGAAAGCTGGCAGAAGCACTTGTTTCCTGACCAATCGTCCCAAGTAGAGCTAAATTCAATCGCGCTCGACAATCGAGTCAGCTCAAAACTTGCCCCAATTAACCGACCACAAAATTAAGTGATAATGAAAAAGTAACTGGATCATCGAGTTATTTAGCTTCAAAATGTGCATACTATCAATACAACCCGACTGATCGATCGAGCGCGATCGATCAGTTGGCTGAGCCTCTCTGCCAGAGAATCGAGCAATCACTCATCTATGTTTAACTTATTTCAGAAAAAGAATAACAACAAGCCCCGCCAAATCGTGATCGGTGATGTGCATGGTCATTACGATGGCTTACGTCAACTGATTGATTCTTGTGATATTTCACCAGAAGATCGGGTGTACTTTCTTGGTGATGTGATCGATCGTGGCCCCAAAAGTGCTGAAGTAGTCAAATGGATTCGGGAGAATAATTATCCCTGTCTGATGGGCAATCATGAAGTGATGCTCCTCACCTCGTACAATAATGGGGATATTGATGAGCTGTCCTTGCGACACTGGTTGCCATCTGGCGGCGATACCACACTCCACAGCTACGGTGATGGTGGGATTCCTCAAGAGGATCTAGCTTGGTTTGCCAGTTTACCTTCTTATCTGGATTTGGGTGATGTATTTTTAGTCC
Organism: Chamaesiphon sp. OTE_75_metabat_567; assembly: GCA_031387965.1. Taxonomy (GTDB): domain Bacteria; phylum Cyanobacteriota; class Cyanobacteriia; order Cyanobacteriales; family Chamaesiphonaceae; genus Chamaesiphon. Next base: position 5,858 of record JANNDQ010000397.1, on the reverse strand, counting down.
ATGCTGGAGTCGATCCATTTCGATCGCTTGACAAGCAGGATAATGACCAATTTTGCTGGATTAGAGAGAAGTTTCTGAGCAATCAGTTTCCCTATTTTCCCGATAAAATCATTATCACGGGACATACAATTACCTTCACACTCCCAGGTGTCCGTCCTGGTGAAGTCGCTCAAGGGCCAGGCTGGCTGAATATCGAAACCGGAGCGTATCACCATAAGAGTGGCTGGATGACGGCGCTAGATATTACTAATGCGATGGTCTATCAAGTCAACGTATTTTCCAATAAAAAGCGCAAACAACCGCTCGACAAGATTGTCAAAACAGTCGAACCAACCCGCATTAAATTTTGATCCATTCACTGTCTTGAAAAGGTGCTCCACTCGGGGAAACCCCAAGACCGCACTTTTCGCCATCCACAATTCATGAACAGTAACTGGGAAAATTTCCTCAAAAATCTGGGAGAATGGGTCGGATCGTTTACGCAAGTTGCGATCGATGGGACGATCCTCGACTCGACACCCTCGATTCTGACGCTTGAAGGGTTGGAAACCAATCAACTGGTGCAATTTAGGCTCCGGCGATTTGCTAATAATATCACTGAGCAGCCGATATCCGATCGAATCCAAGATTACCGCTCCTTGGGGAAACAAGCAGTATTCTTCGATACAGGTGCTTTTTCTAAAGGTTCGCTGCAAGTGGCTCCTTTTGCTGAATTTGGGGCAGAGTATGGTTTTGTGGCTGAAGATCGGCGATCGCGATTAGTCCAATTATTTGATAAACAAGGCTGCTTTAGTAGTCTGACGCTGATTCGAGAAATTCGCAGCGGTACGAATGCAACTCTGCGCCCAGATCTGACAGTACAGCAACTGGCGGGGAAATGGGAGGGGATAGCTACTACTGTTTACTCAGACTGGACAGCACCGACAACAGCTGCGGTAAGTTTGGAAGTTAAAGTAGTAAATGGCAGCTTGGAGCAACAATTATCTTTTGGCGGTCGAACTATTGCTTCTACTGCGCGGATCGATGGTAATCGACTGCATTTTGAGGCAAGTACAACGCCCAGGCTGGTGCTATTACTTCCTGATGGGGTATCAAGTAACGTTCCCGCTCAAATTAGCCACCGACAGCCGTTTTTCGTGGAGTCAGGTTGGCTGTTATCAGATGATCAACGCCAGCGATTGATTCGTAGCTACAATGACAAGGGCGAATGGATTAGTTCGACTCAGACGATCGAACATCGGGTCGGATAATTCTAAGCTAACAGCTATTTGAATTGCTCGTAGATTTACCCACCCCGCCTTTCAGGCACCCCTCTCTTGAAAAGGTGCTTTACTTGGGGAAACCCCAAGACCGCACTTTTCGCTCCAAGGAGGGGATTTTACCCCAGCTAGCTCCTGAAAAAGGGGAAGGAGCAAGAAATGAACACGTTTAATCAGCTCGAACCGCAGCAGCGGCGCAGCCTGATCGTATTATTCACGACGGGCTTGCTATTTTGGATTAGTATCGCGATCTTATTACCGACACTACCTGCATATCTAGATGCGATCGGCATTAATCAACAGCAAATTGGTCTAATTATCGGTGCGTTTGCGATCGGACTATTGGCGACACGTTCGGTAATTGGGAGGGTTGCTGATACTAGGGGGCGAAAGTTTGTGCTGATCGTGGGAACGCTGGTTGTGGCGATCGCACCGCTGGGTTATCTTACTGTCACCTCAGTGCCCTTACTAATGCTGATTCGGGCATTTCATGGGATCAGTATTGCCTCGTTTACGACCGCTCACAGTGCTTTAGTTGTCGATTTGGCTCCACCTAAGCAAAGAGGGGAAATCATCGGCATGATGAGCCTTGCCAACCCCTTAGGTGTAGCGATCGGCCCAGCGATTGGGGGATATTTACAAGTATCTGGTCGATATACAGAGATATTCTGGATTTCGATCATTGGCGGCTTAATTGCCTCCCTGATGGCGGCGCAACTGAAAGAATCAAAAATAGTGATTGAGCGGGAAGTAGACGAGCCAATCCCGCGCACCTCAACCTGGAAAATCTTAACTAACCCAGCGCTAGGTATTCCCGCTCTATTATTACTACTAATTGGATTTCCCTTCGGCGCAATTCACACCTTTGTGCCGCTGTATATTCAAAGCACAGGCATAAATTTTAATCCAGGATTATTTTATACGATCGCGGCTATGGCTAGTTTCAGCTCTAGGTCAGTAATTGGCAGTAGATCCGATCGATATGGGCGGGGCATCTTTATTGCAGGCAGCCTCTGCTCCTACACAGTGGCAATTGCCTTTCTAGCTACTGCCAACAGCGATCTGAGCTTCATTATTGCAGCACTCTTAGAGGGATTAGGAATTGGGACGCTGATTCCGATGATTGTAGCTCTAGTTGCTGATCGATCTTTGCCTGAGCAACGAGGTCAAGTATTATCAATTTCGATTGCTGGACTAGATTTGGGGGTGGCGATTGCGGCACCCATATTTGGACTGGTAGCCAAGGATTTGGGCTATCCAGGTATTTTTACGATTGGTACAGGGATGGCGGCTATTGCGATCGTTGTATTCTTAATTTGGGGCAATCGGACTGTTAAACATTCGATCGGTTTTTGCCTTGCACGCGATCGTGATGTTTATCGAATAAATTAAGCGCATTCCAATGACTCTCGTGTATCCTTCCCTGTGGTTGGATTAGTACCTTTGGCAATCTTACACAACTTTAATTGGATATCTCTTCTCACCAGCACATCTGTAAAATCAGCACCATCAATAATCGCACCATCGAAATTAGTCACCGAGGCAGATGCACCGACTAAAATAGCATTAGTTAGATTAGCGCGTGTCAGCCGAGCTGTATCCAATAGTGTATTGGTCATATTTGCTCCAGTCATATCTGCCGAATCAAAATCGCCACCAATCAAGCTCACACCAGTTAGATTGGAATTAATAAATTTGCCTCTGCGGACGCTAGCTTGAGTAAACTCAAAACTAGTTAAATCTTTACCGGAGAAATCAGAGTCATTCGGCAAAGTTGCTTTTGTAAAGTCATCTGCTAGGGCAATCTGAGGATAAGTCGTCACGATCAGTAACGACATCACGATCAGCAATCCAGGTAACAGCAAACTGGTCATCATCCGGCGAAAACTTAACTTCACGATCATTTAATGCTAATTAATTTTAGTCTCTCTGATCTCTAATCTTAGCATCTACTCACTACTGCTTCCGAACGTGGATACCTAAAACCCCAGTCTACGTCGGCAGACTTGGCAGCACTAGAAACGATTGGAATCATGGTGCTGTCCGAATGCCGTAACAGTTGAGGTCTTCTTGGCATCAACCTTTGACCTCTATATCCTCATCTCTACTCAACTTTGACTTTGGTGAAAAGTATTCACCTAAATCAATTATGCTCAATCACACATTGATTTGGCATCACGATCAATACGGAACTTTAGCTAGGGTTTGTCTAGCCCCTGTCAAGATTTCGAGAGATCGGCATCCGTGAAACTACGTTATTTTGGAGCTGACATAGATCCACCGATAAGTTTTGAGCGTATAAACTAATAGTCCTCACAGTTATTTGGTCATGTTACAGTATCTCGTCAAATTTTCACAGTTAGGTTTTTGGGGTCTAGTTATTGCCGGGATGTTGGGTATCACACCTAGTAACGCTCAATCAGTACCTACCACTAAAAATGGTGGTGCGCCTAATAGCTATATCGGTACAGGTGGTGCGATCGGACTGTCCGGTAGTACTACCTCTCTGGGGACTGGCGGCTTCCCGATCCTCAGCAAGGTCAAATTCACTGACAACCTATCTTTGCATGATGCCACGGTCTTATTTGGACGGGGTGCAGCAACTTCGATGATCATCCTCACGGCTGATTTTCCGATTCGCGGTGATGGGGGATCAACGTTGTTTTCGCCGTTTATTGGGGCTGGGACTATGCTCCGATATGCTGACGGTTTGTATATCAGTCCAGCAGTTTCTGGTGGTGTCGATATCCCCCTATCCTCAAACCTGACGGGAACAGTTAGGCTCAATGTCGGATTTCCGAGCAATAGCAGTGCTGATGTTGGGCTGTTATTTGGTGCTGGCTATAGTTTTGGCGATTAGCGACCGTAGGCTCCGCCAACAATAACTCTCGTCAATCATCACATGCTTAGTGAAGTAATCGCATATACTGGCACCTGAAGTAAATAATTACGATTAAATCGTTCTGCTTCAACTGCCAGGAAAAATTTCTCGACTGCCTTGAGGGTATATAAGTCGATCTGATTTGGATTCTGGATCTGAACTAATGTTGCTGTGACTAAATTAGTCTCTGGCTGTAAAGATATCTGAAAACCAATTTCAATGAGAGCATCTAATCCTAATCTTATTGATCGATCACTAATATTTAATTTAGATCTCAACCGTTCTAGATCGATACTTTCATTCATGTCTACCAGATATTTAGCAATCCCTACTAGGTGCTGCAATATCTCTCGACCTGTACCAAGATTAGTAGACTGATAATTGAGAGCTAGTTTGGTATTGTTGCGGATTGCTCGTCGGCAATAGGCTTGTAACTGATCCCAATCATGAGGACACTCTTTGATCCAAGTTATTGGGCTTAGCTCCTGTTGTGTAGAGCTAGCTTGATTCTGCCGAAAATCGAGGATTTCTAGCGGTTTTTGTCGATCGCTCAAATTAGTTTTATTACTAGATCCATTTATCACAGCATGACGAACTTCAACTAGCCTCACTTCAAATCGCTTCTCATGGGAATTGAAATCTAGCTCAACGATCGCATCACAATTGACGCGCGGAATCTCGTGTTCATAATGCCCCCACCAAATACCTGGAAAACCGCTCGAACTAGTCGCATCGATCAGCTCAAATTTTGTCCGAATATATTGAACAGTTTTACCTTTGAAGTCTTGAATATTTTTATTCTTGATATCTTTGAACTGACAATTTCTGATTAATAATTTTGGGACAGGATTACCCATTCCATAAGGCTCAAGCAGCAGGAGATCTTCAAATAATTCTCGTCCACCAGCAGCATTTAGATCTGTAACTGTAATTAGTAAGTCTGTGGCGATCGATGGTGGCGAAATTGTCCCGACTTTAGCTTGTAACTGCTGATTGATTGCTTCAGTAAAAACTGGAATATTATCAACATTGATACTCATCCCTGCGGCGAAAGGGTGTCCACCAAAACTATTAAGCAAATGAGCTTGAGAATTAACTAATTGGTAAAGATCGATATTTTGAGTCGATCGGGCTGAACCTCTCGCAATCTTGGGCTGTTTTTTGGCTAGATCTTCATCACTATTCATACTCAATAAAATGGTCGGCTTACCATGCTCTTGGGCAATTTGTCCGGCAACTAATCCTAATACACCTGGCGACCAATTATAGTCAACTAAAACAATTACTGAAGTAGTAGATAGATCTAATTCTGTCAGTTTAGCTTGGATTTTGAGCGTGGTATTTTTCTGTAGCTCCTTGCGGCGAGTATTGGCTAGCTCTGTCTCTGCGGCTAGCTCATGGCAACGATCGACATCCTTGCTGGTGAGTAGTTCTACCCCAAAACTAGCATCACCATGAATCCGACTAATTGCATTAATTCTCGGTGCAATCCCAAATGAAATATCGGTTGGTCGATCGCCACTACGTTTGCAGAGTTTTAGTAATTGATGAACGCCTGGACGAAAGCCATCAATATCTGGTTGATTTTGGAGCGTTAATCGTTTAATTCCCATCTGAGCCAGATAGCGACAATCACCCCGCAATTGCACCAAATCAGCAATCAAACCGATCGCTACTAAGTCTAATAAATACCCAACAGGCTGTTGAGGAATATCTGG
>JANNDQ010000396.1:0-2866 GCA_031387965.1 Chamaesiphon sp. OTE_75_metabat_567 | reverse complement strand
GTAACATATTACAGTCGATCGGTTGCCGTAGATCAGCTGCGATTGATTTCACCTACGACTCGACTTAGGACAATTGTTACCTATCAACGTCCTCAGCCAGGAGAAGTACCAACGGTGATTAATTTAGTTGGGTTTGGATTGGAGCAGAAGTCTTAGGGTTGGGAGTTGGGAGTTGGGAGAAGATAGATGACAGGAATGAGTGCGAGAGAGGAGTTAAGACGTAAACGTCTTGTTCTGTCTCCCAACTCCCAACTCTTACGGTGAGAGCCTATCGATTTGCCAAGTTCCATCCACTAGCTGGTATCGTAACCTGTCGTGTAGCCGACTGGGGCGACCTTGCCAGAATTCGATTTCGTGGGGAATAACGCGGACACCGCCCCAGTGAGGGGGTTTGGGAATCTCTCGATCTTGGTACTGGATTTCTAGCTGTCGCAGCCGCTGTTCGAGGATCGATCGATCACCAATAATCGTACTCTGCTCCGAAGCCCAAGCACCGAGCTGACTACTCACTGGACGGCTGTGAAAATAGGCTGTGGCTTCTGTTTCTGAGACAAACTCAATTTGTCCCTCAATCCGCACTTGACGCTCCAGATCGCCCCACAGGAAGACGAGCGCAGCATGGGGACAATGCTGAAGTTCGATCCCTTTTTGGCTGTTGTAATTGGTGTAGAATACAAAGCCGCGATCGTCAAAGTCTTTGAGCAGAACAATCCGCGCCGAAGGTTTGCCCTCAGCTGTCACTGTCGCCACAGTCATCGCATTAGGTTCGAGGATATCTGCTGCCACAGCTTGCTCGAACCATAACTGAAATTGCGCGTAAGGATTCGCAACAATATCTAGCTCAAGTAATCCGGCTTGGGTATAGTTTTTACGGAGGTCAGCAATTTTAGTCATGGAAGAATTGTAAAGTGTGACGATCTCGTTCAAATCGAGTGTGGTTGTGATTTTGAGGTTGGTTTAGCTGTGAACTGTCGATCAGAAATATGTTAATTGGCTCTAGGCTTAACTAGTTCTTAACCTTAATTCCTAGAGATCGCGGTTTACTGTTTGCCCTACTCCTGATACATTGAGCGAATACTTGCTCATATTTAATAATTCTACTCTTGTATTTATGAAAGTCCTGGTGATTGGCGGCGATGGTTATTGTGGGTGGGCAACTGCGCTGTACCTGTCCAACCGAGGGTATGATGTCGGAATTTTAGATAGTTTGGTGCGGCGACATTGGGATTTGGAGCTAGGAGTAGAGACACTCACGCCGATATCGAGCATCCACCAACGGATCAAGCGTTGGCAAGAATTGACAGGCAAAGAGATTGAGTTGTTTATCGGTGATATCAATAATTATGATTTCTTACAAAAATCTTTACAAGCATTTCAACCAGGCGCTGTAGTTCACTTCGGCGAGCAGCGTTCGGCACCATTTTCGATGATCGACAGGGAACATGCCGTACTGACACAAGTAAATAATGTGGTCGGCAATCTCAACCTGCTGTATGCCCTGCGCGATGATTTTCCCGACTGTCATCTCGTTAAGTTGGGCACGATGGGCGAATATGGTACGCCGAATATCGATATTGAAGAAGGTTACATTACGATCGAGCACAATGGTCGCAAGGATACTTTACCCTATCCCAAACAGCCGGGAAGTTTCTATCACCTCAGCAAAGTTCATGATAGTCACAATATCCAATTTGCTTGCAAAGTCTGGGGACTTCGCGCGACAGATCTCAATCAGGGCGTAGTTTACGGCGTACTAACGGAAGAGACGGGGATGGATGAGCTATTAATTAATCGCCTCGACTACGATGGTATCTACGGTACGGCTCTAAATCGCTTCTGCATTCAAGCCGCGATCGGTCATCCGCTAACAGTGTATGGTAAAGGTGGTCAAACTCGCGCCTTCTTGGATATTCGAGATACAGTCAGATGCGTGGAGCTGGCGATCGAAACTCCCGCCAAAGCTGGCGAATTCCGCGTCTTCAATCAGTTTACCGAGCTGTTTAGCATCAACGAGCTAGCCCTAAAAGTTAAGCAAGCCGGAATCACGCTGGGATTGGATGTCGAGATTAAAATGATCGACAATCCCCGCATCGAAGCAGAGGAGCACTACTTCAATCCCAAGAATACCAACCTCCTCAACCTCGGACTCCAACCACATTTCCTCTCAGATTCACTGATCGATTCGCTCCTAAATTTTGCCATTAAGTATCACCATCGAGTTGATCAGTCTCAGATCTTACCTAAGGTGAATTGGAGGGCAGAGGGTAGAGGGTAGCTGTTAGCTGTTAAGGGCAAGAGGTAACTAAACTCAAATTTCTAATAAATCTCAACTTTCTACCCTCTACCCTCTACCCCCTGAATCGCTCCTGATTAAGGTAAAATAATAATAAATAAAACGCTGTGTTAGGAGAAATAAATTTTATGCAATCGTTTGCTCGTCTACTCGTTGTCTTCAGCCTCTGCTTGACTTGTTTAGTTGGTGTTGCTCAACCAACAATGGCAGGCGGTTGGAATAGTTCCACCTTGTTGGCTGCTGCTCCTGCGACTGAGGAAGTGATCACCAATAGTGCCGATAGTAAATTGAGCACAGAATTTGGTAAAAAAATCGATATCAACAACACTAACGTGCGGGCATTTCGTAAATACCCAGGTCTTTACCCCTCGCTAGCATCTAAAGTAGTGGACAATGCTCCCTATAAAAATGTCGAAGATATTTTGAATATTCCTGGTTTGAGCGAAAAGCAAAAAGAAACGCTCAACGCCAACCTCGAAAATTTCACGATCACTTCTACCGATGATACCTTCAATGAAGGTGGCGATCGCTACAACAATGGTTATTACTAACTGATAAGTTATCGATCTTCAC
>JANNDQ010000366.1:0-3134 GCA_031387965.1 Chamaesiphon sp. OTE_75_metabat_567 | reverse complement strand
TCGCCTTTGTCACCTTTGCCTGCAAAAGTACCAGGTACACCTTGAAGCCCTTGAACGCCTTGCGGACCAGCAACGCCCATTTCGCCAGCACTGCCCGTATCGCCCTTGGGGCCACGAACTCCCTGAATTCCCTGAACGCCTTGGGGACCTTGTAATGGTGAAGCAGGAACAGAGGTAGGAGGAGTAGGAGTGGGAGTAGGAGTGGGAGTAGGAGTGGGAGGCTTGGCACCAGGAGTAAACAGCACATTAGATGTAGCGGTTGCGAGTACAGCGCCTGCCTTAATGAGTTCAGCTTTCAGTTCACCAGTAGCGGTAATTGCCACATTAATAGGAGTTGTATTGTCCTCTTTGAGAACTACTCCACCCATCGTGAATCTTACTGTTGACCCAGCAGGACGATTAGTAACGGTTGCTGTTACTAAGTTGGCTGTTTGTACGAGACTCAATGTTGGAACATTGTGCTTCAAGAAGAAACTAACCTTGGCACTAGATTTTACAACATCAGGCAGTTTGGGGTCGAAATCTTCAACCACTAATTCGTGAGTGCCAACTGTTGAAAGTGGGAAGTTCAGAGTGTAGCGATATTCGTCAACACCATTCACGTTCACGGTTGTGGCTGATGTGTCGATACCAACGATCGCACCATTCAATTTGAATCTAGCATCAGTATTGACATTAGAATCCAAGATTGCGATTACTTTAATTGTGTGAGGAAGTTCAACAACTTCCATGATTCCTGCTAATGGTTCGAGAATTCTGGCTACCATTTTTTATCCTATTGTTTGTAGATTTTGTGATTGAGAATAGTTTTCGGCATTGTACCGGAAAATGTTTAGGTTTGGGTTAGCAATGTTTGAGCAACAATTACTTCGCCGTCACTGGTTTCTCCAGTAATGAAAAGCCCTGTGTACGGGTCAGAAGCCATGTTATTTCCGTCAACTACATAGCAGACTTTGGGATTTGCCAGTTGGTTGAAAGCGCTGTAGAGCTGTACCAGAAATTCGGATTGTTCGATCGGCATTTCCAGCGTCTCCAGTTCAGCCATCCCGGCTTGTACTGACTGAGCCGTTTTCTGGACTTCAGTCAAAGCTGAAGCTACTAAAGGCTTGAATGTTTGGTCGAGCGTTTTGCATTCAATTCGGCGTTCGGGCGCTTTGTAAGGTGGGATTACATCTCCTACCGCAGTCTTCCGCATAGAGGCATCGCGAGAGAGAATGGCTGCATCGGTCAAAACAGTTTTCGAACGCGCAATCTTCAAAGGCGAATCCGATTCAGATTGGGGCCAGAAGTTGTAATCGACTAAGATTTGTCGGATTAACTTAACCGCTAAAGCTGCTGTTAGCATGGTTGTAATTCAATAGCTGTATGGAATTATTTTATCACACAAAAATGGTTTTAGTTTGATTTGTAGCTGTCAATTGACAAATCTTTGTAAAGGAGATGCAAAAATTAAACGGTTTTGACACTCCTAATTTTTGATAAGGGCTTGATTTCTCAAGCCCTTACTAAAGTCTAAGATTTAGTTATCATCTTACAAGCTGGGAGCGACCCAGCAAAACGCTCTATTTACGCTGAGGTTGTTATAATGTCGGTCTCAAAATTGAACTGATCGAGGAAGTTAAGTCGATCACACTCCCGGACTTTCTTTACCCAAATTTTTCGATCGCAATCCCATTGAAAACCAGCATCTTTGGCTAATTGGCGATTGTCGTAGTTCACAATTGCTTTTAACTCGATTTGCGGTGACTGCGATCGAGTAATTGCCTTCTCCAGCGTTTCATCAAAATGCGAACATCGATTGAAACACTCAACCAACAAACGAACATCATCACCAGCACGATGTGCTGTACCTACACCAATACCAAGCCAAAGAGCCAATTCAATTAGAGTAAAACGTTCTTTGTGATACTCCCAATCAAAATCCCGCATCGCGCAAAACCAAGGCAAATCAATGGTTTCTTGCCAGTAGGGTTGATCGAATTCAGCGTTGAACGCAACCGCGTAATCCGCCCGCAGCGATAGTTTGTTTAGCCCGTTAAGTTGTTCGTAATCCGCCAATTGGGCAAGTTCTGCAGATATTCCATTCGCCGATTTAGCTGGATTTTTTTCGATCGGTAGTAATGTGGAAATTGATGCGATCGCCCCTCTTGGATTTGTTGAGTATAGAGTTGCAGCCATTTCGCAGGTTTCTGCATTCTCAAGCCCAGTAGTTTCAGTGTCAACTATTAGTATTAGCATCTTTTTCCTTTTCCACTAATTCGTACAAATAAGGAATCTTTTTGTGAATCCTTACCAATAAGCAACATCAATTCCTTAAAGCGAAAGCATTAACTCACTTCAGCACCCCAACTATCCCAACCTTCGCGTTTCGATCGAGCAAACAATTCAATTCTTGAACCTCCTAGTTTTTCAGCCAGTCGATCGGCAACTGTCCAGAATTCTGGAGGCTTTTCGGAATGGCGCGAACGAGGAGCAAAGATTGTATTAGGAATATTGGTCAATCCGTGATTTGTAAAACAACCGGGCTTTCCTCTGGTAGCTACCAGGAAATGCTCCGTAGTATTTCGCCCATAATGCCCGATACCGATCGAAGCTTTAGGATTTTCTTCAGTGCTAGCTTTAGTCGTCTTGACCCAACTAAATATCGAACGATATTCAAAACCCCAATAATTGAGGCATGAAAATCCAAGCGGTAGATGATTATTCGTAACCCACAGCAGCAGATATGAGTTTTGGTGTGCGATCGAACCGATTGGCAGTTGCATAATCTGTTCATCGCTCATCGCCGGATACGGGCATCTACCCCGGTGAGTAGCATCAGTTTCTCTTAGGGTGAACTTCCACGGAGGATCGATTACGATAAGTTTGTAGTCGATGTTTTCAATTGGTGGCAGACCTGGAATTAGGTTAAGGGCGATCGATAATTTCAACTGTCCAATTTTGTCGTCTGTTTGGTATTTCATGCTTGAAAAAAAGAGTCAACAACCGAAAGCGAAGCATTGTCTAGCTGAAAGTTTCGTCAAAAGTATCTTTTTGTTCACCATCAATCTCAATCTCCCTTACATTCGAGTAAAACATCATCTGGATTCGTAGCGGAATGTTGCTACCTTTACCAAGCTGATTGTGGAGCCAAC
>JANNDQ010000359.1:0-1764 GCA_031387965.1 Chamaesiphon sp. OTE_75_metabat_567 | reverse complement strand
GATCGACTGCCAGAGATTGAGATTGTTGAATCAGCTCAGATTAATGGCGGTAAAGGTGCATTTGACAGCACAAATAATAAGATCTACATCAGTCGTAGCCTATTAGATTTACAGCAGCCAGATTTATTTACCAGCGTATTCCTAGAAGAACTCGGTCATTATTTTGACACACAAGTCAACCAGCAAGACAGTATTGGTGACGAAGGGGCAATCTTTGCCAAGCTGATCCAACGCAAACAAGTCAGCAGTAGTGAATTAGCTAGTCTCAAGCAGGAAAACGATCGCAGTCAAATCTCGATCGATGGTAGCGTTCATAGCTTAGAACTAAGTACTACCTATGGGAATATCACAATTGATGGTAGTTTAGCAGACTGGACGACGGTCGATCGATTAGATTCGATCGCAAATGGTACTGCCCAAACAGGCTACGAATTGTACGGGAAATACAATGCAAATAACTATCTATTCGCAATTAAATCAGCTCAAGTAATTGGTGTAGGCACCACAATTTGGCTGAATACCGATCAAAATCAGGCAACTGGCTACCAAGTCTTTGGTTTTGCTGGTGGTGCAGAATACAATATTAACTTCGCCGCTGATGGCAAGGCTTATCTCTACAGTGGAGCTGCTGCTGAAAACTATCTGGCTCCACTTGACTATACGATTAGCGCCGATGGTTTCAGCGCTGAAATTGCGGTACCTGTAAGTTTACTAGGTACGGCTGCGCCAACGGCAATTGATGTATTAGCAGATGTAAATAATCAAATCTTTCTCCCTGGCGACTACAACAATCCAGCAAAACTAACTGTCGCTCAAGCGGGAAATCCTAACCCAGTATTTGTACCGAAAAATACTTACGGCAACATTAACTTAGATGGCAGTTTAGCAGACTGGACAGCAGTCGATCGACTAGATATTTTCCCCATTCAACAAGTGGCTGGATATCAAGTCTTTGGCAAAAATACTGCCGATGGTTATGTGTTTGCGATTAATTCAACTGCCGCGCTAATTGGCACAAATACGACAGTTTGGTTGAATACAGATGGGAATAAAGCGACTGGCTATCAAGTCTTTGGTTCAACTGTTGGGGCAGAGTACAATATCAATCTTGCCGCCGATGGGACACCATTTTTATATAGTGGCAATGCTGGACAAAATCTGATTGGGCAGCTAGATTTTAAACGTAGTCCTGATGGCAAGAATTTAGAAGTAGCAATTCCTAAATCAAGCATTGTTACTTCTACCGCAGATATTAATGCTTATATTGATGTCAACAATTCAGTCTTTCTCCCTGGTGACTATGCCAGCAATAGCTTAACAGTTAGTAATGGATCATCACCAACTAGAACTAATCTGAATAAACGAGTCGGGATTGTTTATTCAGAGACTTCTGCTAATAAATTCTTTGATAAAAAAGCTTACAATCAACTATTTACAACAGCTCAAAATGCCGCGATCGCAGCCGGAGTACCTTTCGATCTGCTCAAAGAAAGCGATCTCAAAGATTTAAGTAAAATAATTAATTATGATGCCCTAATTTTCCCTTCATTTACTAATGTTAATCAAGCCGATCTAAGTGCGATCGAGAGTACACTTACCAAGGCTGTCACCAAGTATGGCATAGGGATTGTCACTTCTGGTGACTTTATGACCAATGACGAGACTGGAGCGGGATTAGCGGGCGATCCTTACAGTCGAATGAAGAACTTGCTCGGAGTGCAACGGGTAGCTGGAGGTGGGGTATTAAACGCTGTTGTCACTGCC
>JANNDQ010000345.1:0-5899 GCA_031387965.1 Chamaesiphon sp. OTE_75_metabat_567 | reverse complement strand
TCTCGGCAAAGAGCTACTAGCAGGGCTAGGCACAGCGATCGGTCTGGGTTTGACTATGATGCTCATCTCGCTAATTTGGACACCGCCAAGCGAACGCTGGGTGGCGCTGGTAGCAGGTTTTGTGATGTCTATGAATACCTTGCTGGCAGTGACATTGGGGACACTAATTCCGATGGGATTTAAACGCTTAAATTTAGATCCTGCCCTGATTAGTGGCCCCCTAGTAACTACATTATTAGATACGATCGGGTTTATTCTGTTTCTGACATTGATTACGATCGGTAGTAATATCTGGTAGCAATCAGACTACTTGCGGCTAAACACATCTTGTTGCAAATACACAACGCTCGGAGTCAATGGTGGTAATCTGGGGAAAGAATTGAAATCGGTATCATAATTAAAATTCCGATTGGGCGCATTGAAATAAGATTCAGCATTTCCACCAGCACGGAAATTGCCATGAAATTCGAGTGGAGTACCTAAGCTGACCATAGAGCCAGTATAGTTGAGTGTCTGACCACTCCAATCTTCCAGCAATCGCATGTAGTTATTCAATCCACCACTATAAGAAGCTGCTCCATAACCACGATTCAGCCCTAAATTACCCCAGCTCCGCTTAGTAAAAGACAGAAAAGCTGCATTAACTGAAGTTGTTTTAGCTTCATACATCCGACCAAGATCAGATTTAATGGGTTTAATGGGGCCAACAGTCCAAGGTGAATTTTCAGTGTACGCTTCACCCTTATATGGATTAATTACGCAGTTAATTTCAGCGGTGGGAATTTTAAACGGGTCATCTTTTGTACCAGGACTGAGACAGTTGACTGATAGCACTGTAATCGTATCAGCCATTACCGCAGCAGGTTTTTTGGCGATCGTATTGTAGTCACCTTGGAGATATGCCGCTTGATCGGTCGCAATCGTCATTGCTGAGGGTAGATTTTTGCCGCCATTGAAGGCAAAAGCGTAGGGGCTAAACGTGCCATAGCCGCTGGAGCTAGGATATACCCGGTAATAGTCTAGGATTATCGGTGAACCAGTCGCTGGATCGATAATTTGATTATAGTTTGCATCTAATTTATAAATGTTGCTTCCTGGATCTCGTTTGTAAATCTTGCTATCTCGGATGCCTTTGGCATCCTGAGCACCTGGAGTAGTTCGGGTGGTACTACCATCCAAAAAGTCATTGACATTGGCATAAAAAACTAATCCTGCTTCTGTCGTATCTGCGGCTGCAAGTCCCAATCGATCGAAACTACCCGCTGGAGCGGCACTATTAATCGGTGCGCGGACGAATAATATCCCATTACCAGAACCCACATCAGCGGCGGCTGGATATGTCGAGGCAACAGTAGGATCACCACCATTAAGCGCGGCAATTAAGTCTGCACTTTCAGCAGGGGCGGTCAAATCAGCATCCGACAGTGACACAAACCGACCATCTCGATTCCAGACAGTTAAACTTTCGATATTTGTCTGGACGGTGCGGATAGACATATATTCACGCCAATCATACATTCCTTCCACATCAGCTGCTGCGGCATTGGCAGGTGCGATGATTGCATCCAGCAATTGAGAAATAACTGGTGGAGGTGTTGGAGTTGTTGGAGTTGTTGGAGTTGTTGGTTTGTCCCAATCGCTGTCATCGACCACAGGGGGGGGTGGTGGCGGTGTATTGCCGTCGTAGCCACGATTTTTGGCGATGACTTGGATGGGTGCGGGGAGAAAGCAGCTCTTTCGCGCTTTGGCGATACTGGCTGGGGATGCTTTGGAGATCGTGTCTATTTCCGTTGGGTTCAAACCAATATTCAGAGTAGGATCGGCGAGTAAGGTCGCAAAAGTCGATCGAACATCACTGTCCAATTTGCCAGTAGATGTGACATTTTCATAGTCCATCGGCTTCCTTGCGGCTGAGATCGCTACCTGCAATGCTCTGAGGACTTTATCGATTTTAGCTGCCCCTAATCCGGCTGTCGTAGGTTCGGCAGTCACCGCTGCATAGTTGAGAATATCACGATGGCGATCGGTTGAACCATCGGTCGGTAAGGCACAGAATTTTGCTTCTTCCTCAGTGCTATCGCGGGTTAGCACCAGCACTGGCTGTTGCAAGCTAGTCCGCTGCCCCAGACTCAGTTGAGTACATTTGAAGTTACTCCCCTGTCGGGCTGGATCGATGTAGTTTGGTGGTGGATCTTGACCTACCGTATAGGCAGTCGTGCAAGCTCCGCCTCGCGCATTCACACCGCTCTGAATCGTGGTGAAGTTAAAGGGAATCGCCCGCGCTGGAGTCATCTCTAGCCGCAGATCGGCTTTGCTAAAGTACGCGCCAATCTGGTTGGTATGGTAATTACGTTTGCGTAAAACGCTTGGCTCCGGCGGACTCAGGGCGACTACGCCATTATTTCCACTGGCAACCCGTCCACCAAATATATTAATATCGCCCGCACCGAGAGGGTTTTGGCCGATCGTGCCATAGTCGGGAAAATACTCATAGGTATCGGGACTGCGACCAATTAGGACTCTAGTTTTACCATTTTGGGTGGTCGGTTGGGCATCAACTCGATTGTAAATTGACCCAGCCACAGTGATTTCATTCAAGAATTCAGTGTCTACGATTCCCAGTGAGACGAGGGGAATTGGTTGGACGTAGAGATTAGCATTAGTATGGATTCTCCCCGTCACACTCATCGGAGTGGTTGAGTTAATTTCCAAATCTTGAGCGTAGAAAGCCGCAAACTGAAATAGGGGAATAATCTGGCTCTTAAAGTCCATTTGTAAGACTGTCTGAGCATCACCCCGCTGTAATGATGAAGTTGGATCGGCTGGATCGATTTTTGCCGCAACTGAGTAGATCGTATATTTATACTGTTGAGCATTTAAGCCTGCATAGGGTTGTCCAGGGGGAATTACCGATCGAACTGGCGCTGCGACACCACTTGTAAGATCATAAACTGTTTTATCTGCTACAAAGGTAAAGGCTGTATAGTCGATCGTCCGGCTGACATCTTTTACTTCGGTGAGTCCATTGCCACTGCTAAGTGCTGATGAAATATTATTGTATTTAAAAGCATAGTTGCGACATTCAAAATCGTTGCTAGTGCTAGATGTTGAGGTGCTAGTCGCGACTGAAAAACAATTGCTGATATTTGCGGGTGTAACTACTGAAGCTGCGGTAACTTGACCTGGACTTAATCCTGTTGGCACCGCATAGCCAACAAATCGCTGGCGCAGCTGATCTGCTCGTCTGTTCAGTCCTGATTCGGCGGCATAAAAAGTATTGTTGCCATCGATATAAGCATTTGTTGATGATTTAGTAAGATTGGTAACCATCAAGTACGCACCCATCAGGCTAAATAAAATCACGCTGATAATCGACACCATCATCATCGCATAGCCGCCTTCCTGCCTCAGGTCTTGTTTGGCTACCTGCTGCGCTCTGAGGACAAAGTGAATCAGTTTTTTATGTTCTAATTGCTGGCGGCGATGATGATTATGATTAGACATTGATTTGCTTGAATTTTTAGTTAATTAAATCTGAATTAAATCTCGATCAAAACAATTATGTAACATATGATCTTATTCTACCCACGATTTAATTAGAAACTATGATCCGGATCACAGTTGAATTATTGTTAGGTATTAAGTACTAAAATACCCATAAAACTCAATTTTCAATCGAGCTTGATGGGTGTTTTTAGCTAAAAAATTTAGTAATTTTTGCTGAGTGTGACTTGCGACTATCTGCTAGAGCCTGCTGCGCCATTTCACCATCGAAACTTGGACATCGGCATAGTTACTCGCATCGGGTGGCACCATTCTGGCGGTGTCGATCGCAATTTGCCAACGCTGTTTTCTAGCATAGCCGTGGGCAATTAAGGCGATCTCCTGTGACCATAGCTCGATCGATTGCTGTACTTCTGCCGCTGCGGCTGGTGTCGTCGGTGGAATCTTCCGCGCCATCAAGATTGCCACATAGCGGGAAGTTGCATCACTTGGCTTGACTTTTGCCGTTGCTTGTGCTAAGGAAAATGTCTCGCCATTCTCGGTGGTTGCGACAGCAGGAGTGGTGATATTGGTGGTGGCAGGTTGAACAGTGGGTTGTTCTCGATTGTTCGGCAGTCCAGCTGTGAGCAGGTAAATTAGACCGCCTGCTGAGACAATTAGGGTCAGTAGTACACCGATTTTCGCCCAGTGTGGAATATATTTAGGAGTGGGTGTTAGTGGAGATCTTCTCACAATCGCACCTGCGCCAGTGGGTGAACTAACTACAAATCCAGTCGTTGGCGGCGTGTAGGGAGCATACTCATCTCGCGCAAACGCTGGGGCTGGAGGTACATAGACTGGTTCGGGCAATGCGGCGGAAATTGTTGATTGGGTGGTGGCAGAAAAAACGGGACGATAGCTCGAAACACTAGAGGGAATCACCGTCAAGGGCGTTTGAAGCGGTTTCCAGTGATGTTCGCCTAGTTCCACCACCCGACTACTCAGATAAGTCTCGATCGTTTCTATATTCAGATCGTGATGATAATTGAGTGCTTCCAGCAGCGCTGTCGTGAATAATCCCTGCCCCAAGCCAGCATCTTCATGCGAAAATTCATGACTTTGGCAGGAGAGGAAGGTGGGAATTTGATACTCTTGGGCAAGTTGGGCGGTGACTTCACCGATGCCACCGTCGAGGGCTGAATGTTGAGCGCGATTGGCATCGAGGAAGACTAGGGCATTTACGCCGATCTCACTGAATTGCTGATACAGTTGCCGAATGGAGATACCAGTCTGCTCAATATCTGCCAAGGTACCATCGATCGGCATCAAGTAATCTTCGCCATCAAAATTCACACCGCAGCCACTGAAGAAGAACCACAGCAAATCACCGTGCCGCAGTGTGTCCCACGTCCACTGTTGCAGCCACTGATTGATATTTTCCCTGTCGGGATAGGTAGATTTGTCGCCAATGTTAGGAGAAGTATCAGTTAGCAACAAGCACTGTGCTGGATTCCAGCCCGCTGCATCGACAAAAAAGTGATCTATTGCCACAGCATCAGCCATGCCATAACCCAGTGGCGGTAAGTACTGGTACTGATTAATCCCGATCGAAATACACGCCTGGTTTGCCATTTAGAGTTCAATAGTTAATAGACCAAAGCCGAATTCTAGATCGAACACTTGACACTGTTAGACTTTACAAGAATCTACCATTTCACACTCTAATTTAGCTACTAATTACTAACTAGACTAAATTGAGCCGATGTTCGGGCAATTGGCATCGATCGATACTTAAATTTAGATCGATGATAGCATTTTAACCATAGATATCTTCGACTAGCTACCGACGATTGACGCAATGTCTAATAAAAATAGTGATGGTCGATCGGGTGTATCGATCGATAAAGCGCTGACACAGTGAATATTGCGATGCTGACGATAAATTTCTGGGAGCGGCCCAAAGGCTGAGAGTTGAATTGATTGAATACTTGGCGGTGAATCAATTGGTAGTCCCACTAGTCGATCTGGTTCTGGCTGAAATACGATCAAGTATCGGATGAGGTTGCTATCGATTCTCGTTTCAATCGTCCCCATCCCTCGCTTTGGACTCGGTGGTAAGATCTGTTGAACCCGACCAAAAATTCGATGTCCCACGTCGATCACGACTAATTCACGACCTTGATAGGTAGTCAAACTTACTCCTGTACCACCCGGATCTCCATACAGCCTGTCAAGCGTAGTTACTTTGTGAACTTGAGCGAGCGGCAGCGCAAAATTTTCCTCCCCCAGTCTAAAGGTAATCAAGCGTTGGGTTGCTTCAGTCTGCTGCGCCGCCAATTTCCGCGATCGCAAGGGAGAATAGATAGCCATAAATGCTTTTATCGATCGATACTACTATCTATAGTTCCACCATTGC
>JANNDQ010000342.1:0-6427 GCA_031387965.1 Chamaesiphon sp. OTE_75_metabat_567 | reverse complement strand
GGCGACGGCAAACTCGATTTGGCTACTGCAAACGCTGGTATCAACAACGTCTCAGTGCGATTGGGCAATGGGACTGGTGGCTTTGCGGCTGCTACTAACTTTGGGGTGGGGAGTAATACTCCTTACTCTGTCACAGTAGGAGATTTTAATGGCGACGGCAAACTCGATTTTGCTACTGCGAACTTTAATAGCGACAACGTCTCAGTGCGATTGGGCGATGGGACTGGTAGCGTTGGGGCTGTTACTAACTTTGCCGTGGGGAGTCGTCCCAGCTCGGTCACAGTAGGAGACTTTAACGGCGACGGCAACCTCGATTTTGCTGCTGCGAACTCTAATAGCAACAACGTTTCTGTGCGATTGGGCAATGGGACTGGTGGCTTTGGTGCTACTACTAACATTGGGGTGGGGGCTAATCCCAACTCTGTCACAGTAGGAGACTTTAATGGCGACGGCAACCTGGATTTGGCTGCTGCGAACTCTAATAGCAACAATGTCTCAGTGATATTGGGTAGCGCTGGTGGCTTTGGGGCTGCTACTAACTTTGCCGTGGGGAGTCGTCCCAACTCGGTCACAGTCGGTGACTTTAATGGCGATGGTAAGCTCGATTTTGCTACTGCGAACTTTGATAGCGACAATGTCTCAGTCCGATTGAATACCACCACTCCCGCACTCGTACGCAATGACTTCAACGGAGATGGCAGCTCTGATATCCTCTGGCGCAATGACAACGGCAACGTCGTCCTCTGGCAGATGAATGGCGCGACTGTTACTAATAGCTCGATTGTAGCTACCGCAGTCCCTACCGTCTGGCAGATCGCTGGTACGGGTGACTTCAATGGCGACCAAAAAGCCGAAACGCTCTGGCGCAATACTACCGATGGTAGCATCTCGATCGGTCAGTACTCGCCCCCAACTGCACCACCGATCGTTGGTGCCGATCCCCTGGCTTTGCAAGTCGCTGGTACAGGTGATTTCAACGGTGATAAAAAATCCGATATTCTCTGGCGCAATACTACCAATGGCGATGTCACCCTGTGGCAGATGAATGGTACTGCGTCTATATCCCAAACTGTAGTTGGCAATGCTGCTGCTAGCTGGAAGATTGCTGGGAATGCCGATTTCAATGGCGATGGTAACGCCGACATTCTCTGGCGCAATGATGATGGCAGCATTGCTCTATGGCAGATGAATGGCTCTACGCTGTTGTCCTCTAGCTTAACTTCTACTTCCAGTTTAGATGGTAGCTGGAAAATCAATGGCACCGCTGATTTCAATGGTGATGGTAAAGCTGACATCCTCTGGCGCAATGATAGTGGTGCTGTGGCGATCTGGGAGATGAATGGATCTACTGTTGTTTCTAGTCTGGCAACTTCCTTTCCCAGTGTGGATAATAGCTGGAAAATTACTGGCACCAGTGATTTTAATAGCGACGGTAAAGCTGATATCCTCTGGCGCAATGATAGTGGTGCTGTGGCGATCTGGGAGATGAATGGCTCGACGGTTGCTAATGCTAGTCTGACTTCTACGCCATTAGTTGATAATAGCTGGAAGATTGCCGCCCCCATTCTCTAGACTTAAAATCCCCTCCGAGGAGGGCTACCGTGTATACACAAGTCCGTTTGAGTTGGTGCGTAGATCTGAATCCCCCAAACCCCCTTAAAAAGGGGGCTAAGATCGAATTCTAGATCTGTAGGTTGGGTTGAAGAATGAAACCCAACATTCCCACAATTGATTGTTGAGTGTGTTGGGTTTTCTACAGATCTAAAATTTGTAATATTTGCTATCTTTTAAAACTTCAACATTTGGTTAAATTTGTTGACAATTTGTTTACATAATACAGACCTTTGAAATACGATAATATATATTGTGTAGCTGCTAGCCACAGGAGCGATCGATGTTAAATCCTCAAGCCTTTCAATTCCTCGAGCAGTATTTAGCTCGGTTTGCTGCGACG
Organism: Chamaesiphon sp. OTE_75_metabat_567; assembly: GCA_031387965.1. Lineage (GTDB taxonomy): Bacteria > Cyanobacteriota > Cyanobacteriia > Cyanobacteriales > Chamaesiphonaceae > Chamaesiphon. Next base: position 4,473 of record JANNDQ010000342.1, on the reverse strand, counting down.
GATGACTTTGAAGAGAAGATCGAGAGTATTTTTGGTAGCAAGATTGGTGATGCAATTCGCCAGCAATGGTTGAGTGGAGATTTTAGTCTGATTCCCGAAATTAGAGTGTTGGCTAATGGGGAATTGGGGACGGCGAATGGTGCTTATGCTGCGGATTTGGATGAGATTTTGGTATCCTCGGACTTTTTGGGACGATATCAAGACGATCCGGTGGCGGTGGCGGGGTTATTGTTGGAAGAGTTCGGGCATAAGATCGATCGAGTCTTAAATGGTAGTGTGGATAGTCCTGGGGATGAAGGAGCAATTTTCGCTGCTGTAGCCCAAGGTCAAGACCTCAGCGAGTCACAACTCCAGCAGTTGAGAGCGGAACATGATTGGGCAACGATCGCCCTAGATGGAGTCCCAACTAGCGTAGAACTGGCTACGGGTAATACGGGTTCGACTGGAGGCACTCAGTCCTTTGACAATCGTCAACCCTATGCACCACACAATTATATTATCGCGCTCCAAGGGATCTTCCCATCCCAAAATCTCAGCAGCCAACCGTTTTTGGGCGCAGTGGAGGAATTTGCGGGGAGCTTTGCGCCTCGGGGTTGGGCATTGTGTGCTGGGCAGTTGTTGCCGATCAACCAAAATCAAGCTTTGTTCGCCCTAATAGGCACGACCTATGGCGGCAATGGTACGACAACTTTTGCCTTACCCGACCTGCGGGGACGGGTACCAGTTGGAACTCGGACTGGAGCAGGGCTGACACCGATCGCTCTAGGCGAACAGGGTGGGCAAGAAAATGTCACCCTGACGACAGCCAATCTGCCTGCCCATAACCACGCTACATCCATACAGGGAGTCCCAACGACGGAGAATACTGGGGGCGGTCAATCCTTGGACAACCGGCAGCCCTACCTGGGCTTAACACCTCTGATTTCCCTTCAGGGTAACTTCCCCTCACGAGATCTTAGTGCCGAAGAGCTTCTTGGCGGAGTCAGTTGGTTTGCTGGGAGCATAATTCCGAGGGGTTATGCGATCGCTGATGGGCGGTTGTTGTCGATCGCCCAGAATACAGCTTTATTTAGCCTATTAGGAACGACATATGGCGGCGATGGTCGGACAAATTTTGCCCTCCCTGACCTACGGGGACGCACGCCGATCCAAGCAGGGCAGGGACCAGGGCTGGCAGATATTCAGCTAGGTGAAAAAGGCGGCAGTAACGCGGTAACACTGGGAGTTAATAATCTGCCCGCTCACGCTCATCCCATTACGGGTCAAGCTGCTGCGGGGAATACGGGTGGCAATGTGCCATTTGACAACCAACAAGCATATCTAGGTCTCAACTACGAAGTTGCACTGCTTGGCATCTTCCCTAGTCAATCGCTAGATGATGGGTCAGACCCTACCAACTCTGGAGGAGTCAACCCAGGTGCGAGCGGTCTGGTGGCTGGGAAAGAAATATTGAGTGATGAAGTTGCTTTAGAGAAAATCAATCACCTCGCGCGCGTAGGTCTTGGTCTGTGGGAAGCTGCGGGTATTAGTGGAGAACAAATCGCCACACTAGAGTCAGCCACTTACAAAATCGCCAATCTCGATCCAGGATCTCTCGCACTTGCGGGTGCTGATAATGTTGTGACGATCGATACCGATGCCTCAAATCGAGGCTGGTTTGTGGATGAAACGCCAGGGGATAGCGGGGAGTATGGCACGACCGATCCGATTACCAAGGAGCTTTATGCCACCGATGCTAATGCCTTAGGGCACTTTGACCTGCTCACGGCGATCGTCCACGAACAAGGTCATCTCCTTGGTTTCGCTCACACATCTCAGCTGGGGAGCTTGATGTATGGCTCATTGGGAACTGGTGGTCGCCGTTTCCCTACCCTCATCGACATGGTGCCAGCCTCCCCAACTGACACATCGAGTCCCTATTTAAGTGGTGGTGACAAGATTATTGCTGGAGTTGGCATGTTTGCTGGCAACTTTGCACCTCGGGATTTTGAAACCGCTGATGGGCGTTTGTTGAGTATCGCCGATAATGAGGCTTTGTTCCAACTAATAGGCACGACCTATGGTGGCGATGGTCAGACAACTTTTGCGCTACCCGATTATCGCGGTCGGGTTGGCGTGGGTATCGGTCAGGGGACAGGGCTGGCTAATTATACCTTGGCTCAAGTCGGCGGTTCGGCAACAACCACTCTGAATGTCAGCCAGATTCCCGCTCACACCCACAGTCTGAATCTGCCTACCGCCAGAACAGACTTCAATGGCGACAATAAATCTGACATCCTCTGGCGCAACGACTTCGGTAGCGTCGCTCTGTGGCAAATGAATGGTGCCACAGTGACATCAGGGAATCTAACATCCGTCCCCGATCTCGATCCAAGCTGGAAAGCTGCGGGCATAGGTGACTTCAATGGCGACGGTAAATCCGATATCCTCTGGCGCAATACTAATGGCAGTATTGCTGTGTGGGCGATGAATGGTGCTACCGTGACATCGAGTACTCTGACATCTACTCCAACCCTAGATAATAGCTGGTCAACTGTCGGCACAGGTGATTACAACGGTGACGGTAAATCTGACATTCTCTGGCGCAATACTAGTGGTGCTGTTGTGGTCTGGGCGATGGATGGTGCTACCGTGACATCGAGCACTCGCACATCTACACCATCCCTAGATCCTAGCTGGAAAGTCGTTGGCAATAGCGATTTCAATAGCGATGGTAAATCTGACATTCTCTGGCGCAATGATGATGGTAGTGTCGCACTCTGGCAGATGAATGGTGCTGTCATCGATGCTGCAACTGCTGTGGCTAAAGTCGCTACCGATTGGAAAATTGCTGGCACTGGTGACTTCAATGGTGATAATAAGGCTGATATCCTCTGGCGCAATGATGATGGACGTGTCGCACTGTGGCAGATGAATGGTGCTGCGATTACTTCGAGTAGCCTCACTTCTACTCCATCACGGGATAGTAGCCAGACTATCGCTGGCATTGGTGACTACAACGGTGATGGTAAAGCCGATATCCTCTGGCGTAAAGATACTGGTGCTACGGAGATCTGGCAGATGAATGGTGCTACGGTTGTTTCCAGTACTCTCACTTCTGTTGCTCCTGATAGTAGTAATTGGAGGATTGCGGCACCGATTATCTAAGTTTTAGTAAATTTAGCAGCTTTGAGCAAGAAAGTTAGCAGCTTTAAGCAACAATTTTTTCTGTCTTGCAGGTAATATACTATCAAACGTCCATCGAGTAATCCCCATGGGTTACATTTGTAAAATATGTTTGACTTCTACCCCTCGTATAGAGTATTGTTTGGAGATGTATTGTATGTGCTCTGAAACATAACAAGCACTCTAATAAAGCGAACCACCCTGTTCGCCATGTCTTCGATCTTCTCCAATTGAATCTCATTTTTGACTCCCAGCGAATTGTGCCGCTTGGTGAGCCAATTTTCCAATACCTAATTTTTGATTTTCGATCGAGTCCCTATCACCCCTGAATCATAATGAATAACTCCATTCCAGCTATTAACGTCTTAACTGATTCCCTAGCTGAGATCTACTCAGATTTGACTAGTTTAGTTCAGTCCGATCGCTGGCAACCGATTATTGAGCAATCGTTTGGGGGTGAGTTATTAATCGAGACGGCGCAACGGATTCAGCAGTCTTGGACGGTTGGAGATTTTAGCGATCTGAAGATTTCGATCGCCAGTGCGGATACATTGGGTGGGGCGAAGGGTGCTTATGTGAGTGGAAATCGATCGATCTATATTTCCGCAGATTTCTTACAGAGAAACAATCCCGCAGTGTTGAAGTCGGTGCTGCTGGAAGAGATCGGGCATTATTTGGATGACAGGTTGAATAATGGCAAGGATACTCCAGGCGATGAAGGAGAACTATTTGCCAAATTAGGGCAGGGACAGGTATTGAGTTCGGGGGAGTTGGCGCAGATTAGAGCCAACGATGATATTGGCACGATTTCTGTCAATGGGCAATTGGTAGCGGCAGAATTTGCTCCAGGCGACTATGTAAATGGCAATCTCAAGGATCTCAAAGAAGGAAACGATGGGTTTTTCACCAAAATCAAGACGCAAATCAAGTCACTGGTTGAAACCGAACTGGCTGCAACTACGAAAATTCCGCTGATTGGTACCAAAATTACCGAGCTGAGTACGACAGCGAGTGTCAAAGCTTTGGATTTCCTCTCCAGCGTTCAGACCAAGATCGATGAGAAATTCGCGCAGGCGGCAGGTAGTTCGCAACTGATTAAAACTGGTTTGGCGGAAGCGTTTGGGGCTAGCGGACTAGATCTGTTGAAGGATCTGACTGGAGATGGGGTTGCTGATGAGAAAGATATTACCCTGACGGAATCAGCAACTAATCTGCAAGTAAACTTGTCCCTCGAAGCTAAACCTAGCGCGCTCAACGATATCACATCGGATAACTTCTCCCTGGGGACGAGTTGGCTCAGTGTCAAGG
>JANNDQ010000380.1:0-5092 GCA_031387965.1 Chamaesiphon sp. OTE_75_metabat_567 | reverse complement strand
TGAGATGCGATCGAGTTGAATTGCCCGACGATTCTTTGATTGATAGTTTACATCACCGATGGCTTTGACATCTCGATCGATCTGTTTGGCAAGCGGAATAAATGCCCTAATTAATTCTTGTTCTTTAACTAATCGGTTTTTAAAAAACCAGATATCTTTCGTCAACCCGCGATCTGTCGCAAATAGATCGACTTCCACTAAGCCTAACTCTTGAGCTAGCTTCCGAATATTCTGATGCCCAGAATCGATGAACTCGCCGCCTAATTCTACCGTTGTTTCCGTGCCGAGTGCTTTGGTTTGACTGAGCATCCGTCCGCCAGTGCGCTTGCTGGCTTCGACAATCCGCACTGGTACGCCCGATTTATTGAGATAATAAGCCGCTGTCAATCCCGCAATCCCCGCGCCGACAATCAATACTGGTGGTGCTGCGGCATCAACCTGTCGATCTACAGTTCGATCGAATGCTAACGCAGATAGAGCACCAGCAGCCGCCAAAGAGCCTTGCACCAACCGACGGCGACTAATTGGTACCTGCCATATTTCCAGGGCTGTTTGAGCCGATAAGTTCCTGCGTTCTGCAAATCTAGCCACCTGATAAGCACGCTGCAAAGTTTGAATTAGAGAAGTTTTAGCCATAAAGCCCCAATTTTACAAACATGCGTGAATGTTTACCATATTTATTCTGTATTCTCAGTAACTAATGAATTGATAGTATGCGAAATACGGATTTTGAAAATGTGTTTATTGCAATGTGAAGATAAAATGGTAGCAATAAATACCAATTAGCATCAGATTTTCCTGTAACTTGAATGTAATGTCAAATATCACCTTTATTTTTGTTCATGAAAAATTCTAGCCACTCGCCTGCTAGTCAGAATCTATTCCTTGCCACAATCGCTTTTGCCGTAGCATTTGCCAACTGGGGGATTATTTCAGGGTTAGCACCGTTACTAAAGAAAGAATTAGGGCTATCGGTGACACAGGCGAGTGTGATGATTGCGATTCCAGTTTTGTTAGGCTCTCTCGGTCGCATCCCGCTAGGATTATTGACAGATCGATATGGTGGACGGATCGTATTCAGCATTCTACTGGCATTAACGATCGTCCCCGCCGTTGCGCTGTCCTTGGATCATTCTTATCCCAGCTTGCTATTTTGGGGGTTCTGGTTGGGGCTATCCGGCACATCTTTTGCGGTAGGAGTAGCTTTTGTCTCCGGCTGGTTTCCACCGAGTCAACAAGGGACAACACTAGGAATCTATGGCGCGGGCAACATTGGGCAATCAGTGGCAGTATTTGGGGGGCCAGTTTTAGCTGGTGCGGTGGGGATTCCCATGACGTTCTTGATTTTTAGCGCTGTCGCTGTGGGGTGGGCAATTATCTTTGGTTTGTCTGCTAATAATGCTAAGCCGCCGAGCAAGTCAAAGACGTTTGCCGAAAATATCGAAGTGTTGAAGACTGAAAAATTAGCCTGGGTGTTAAGTGTATTCTACGCCCTGACTTTCGGTGGTTTTGTTGCACTGAGTATTTATCTACCCACTTTGTACAAAGAAATATTTGCTCTAGCTCCAGCGGATGCAGGTGCTAGAACCGCAATTTTTGTACTAATAGCAACCCTATCTCGCCCCATCGGTGGAATATTGAGCGATCGATTAGGCGGTCAAAAGCTGCTCCTGTACGTCTTTCTGGGGATTGCATTAATTGGTTGGCTGATGGCAATACCTTCGATTTGGCTATTTACACTAGGTTCACTCGGCTGTGCGGTATTGTTCGGATTGGGCAATGGTGGTGTGTTTAAACTCGTACCTCAGTATTTTCCCAACCAAACAGGGAGTGTGACTGGATTAGTTGGCGCTGCTGGGGGACTGGGCGGATTTTTCCCGCCGATTATCTTAGGAATTTGCCGAGATTTAACTGGTAGCTATGCAATGGGGTTCGGCTTACTAATTATCTTTGCGCTTAGTTGTACGATGGTACTAACTCAGACTTTCTTGAAATCAGCTGTCAAGACATCTCAGCTCTAACTAAATTTTAGTATTCTCAAACACAGAATATTTCGGCCAAACTCGCTAAGTTGCAGATCGACCCTGATTTTAATCATGATATTAACTCCCTAAACCCTACCCTCTGCTCTCCACCCTCTACCTTCTAACCTATGACTGATACAACTAAAACACTTTGCCCTTACTGTGGTGTTGGCTGTGGTTTAGAAGCATCACCGCCTGCACAACCAGGAAAGTCGGTGCATCGGGATAGCAGTGGGGTACCGATCTGGAAAGTGATGGGCGACAGATCTCACCCTTCCAGTCAGGGGATGGTGTGTGTGAAGGGAGCGACGATTAGTGAGTCGCTGTATAAGGATCGGTTGCAATACCCAATGGTACGGGATAGTTTAACCGAACCATTCAAACGGGCGACTTGGGAAGAAGCCTATACTCGGATTGTCGATCGAATGCAGACTGTCTTGCATACTCAGGGTGCTGACGGGATCTGTATGTATGGTTCGGGACAATTTCAAACCGAAGACTACTATACCGCCCAAAAACTGCTCAAAGGCTGCTTGGGTACAAATAATTTTGATGCCAACTCTAGACTGTGCATGTCTTCGGCGGTATCTGGCTACATCCAGAGCTTTGGTGCTGATGGGCCACCTTGCTGTTATGATGACATCGAAAAAACTGACTTTGCCTTCTTAATTGGGACAAATACAGCAGAATGTCACCCAATTTTATTTAATCGACTCAGAAAGTATCACAAAAAACACGATCGAGTCAAAATCGTTGTCGTCGATCCGCGTCGCACTGCTACCGCCGAAGCCGCAGATATCCATCTGGCAATTACGCCAGGGACAGATATCGATCTGCTCAATGGAATTGCTTATTTACTGCTGCGGGCGGGGAAAATAGACCAACAATTTATCGAATCTTGTACCAGTAACTTCGCCGCTTTTGCTGAAGTAATCCAACATTATCCCCCCCATGTAGTTGCGGCTAAATGTGGCATCTCCCAAGCAGATCTCGAACAAACAGCCAAGTGGTGGGGCACATCCAAGAATGTCTTGTCCTTCTGGTCAATGGGAGTCAATCAATCGAGTGAAGGCACCGCTAAAGTCCGCCACATCATCAACCTCCATCTGATGACCAGACAAATCGGGCGACCTGGTGCTGGGCCATTTTCCCTCACCGGACAACCAAATGCGATGGGCGGGCGGGAAGCTGGTGGACTAGCACACATCCTCCCTGGCTATCGTCTCGTCAAGAACCCCGCCCAACGTGCTGAAATCGAGCAACTCTGGAATTTACCCCCAGGGAGAATCTCCCCTAATACGGGGAAAACTGCTTGGGAGATGATTACAGGGATGGAGACTGGATCTGTGGGCTTGCTGTGGGTTGTAGCCACCAATCCGGCGGTGAGTATGCCCGACATCGATCGGACAAAAGCAGCATTACTAAAATCTCCATTTACGATTCATCAGGATGCCTACTATCCGACTGAAACTGCTAAGTACGCCCACGTCCTGCTGCCCGCCGCCCAATGGAGTGAAAAAACAGGCGTGATGACCAATTCCGAGCGGACTGTCACCCTCTGTCCCGCCTTCAGAAGTCCCCCAGGTGAAGCTAAAGCCGACTGGGAAGTATTTGCTGAAGTTGGGCGGAGACTGGGTTTTGCGGAGGAATTTTGGTTCCAGAATAGTGCCGATGTCTACGCTGAATTTGCCCGACTCAGTGCTGGTCGCCCTTGCGATGTGACTGGATTGAGCCATCAATATCTCAAAGACAATGGCCCCACTCAATGGCCCCACCCCACGGGCTGCAAAACCCAATACGGCAAGAGACTATATACCGATCTCCAGTTCCATCACCCTGACAAACGCGCCAAATTCGCCGCCTGTCACTCCAAAGGACTCGCCGAACCACCAGACCCAGATTATCCATTTGTGTTGACCACAGGGCGTTTATACGGTCACTGGCACACGATGACTCGGACTGGACGCATCCCTAAAATCCAGCAGATGCACCCCGAACCGTTTATTGAAATTCATCCCCGCGATGCGGCTAGATTGCAGATCGAGAATGGGGAAATGATCGAAATTCGATCGCGTCGCGGTACAGGTAGATTTCCCGCATTAGTGACTGCTGCTATCAATCGTGGTACGGTATTTGTACCGATGCACTGGGGAGAATTGTGGGCAAAAAATGCCGAAGCAAATCTGTTTACTCACGATGCCGCCTGTCCTGACTCACTCCAGCCAGAACTCAAAGCTTGTGCGGTGCAACTAGTACCCGTTAAATCGATCGTCCCAGCATCTTCAATCCCGTTTAGTGTGCCGAGCAAGGTATCGAGCAGGTTAGGCGTTTATGGGTAAGGAGAAATTCACGTTGACTACTCAAAATTGTGCTTTATAAGTATCCTCAGCTCTATCCTGGTACTCTCGTCAAACGATACAAGCGGTTCTTTGCAGACATCGAATTAGAAACGGGTGAACTGATTACAGCACATTGTCCAAATACTGGGCCGATGACTGGAGTATGTCAGATTGGCGCTGCTGTGCAAGTTTCTTTTCACGACAATCCCAAGCGAAAGCTGGCTTATACCTGGGAAATGATTGAAATTGAGGGCACCTGGATCGGGATTAACACGGCCCTACCTAACAAACTTATTAAAATCGCCCTAGAACAGCGGTTATTTCCCGATCTAGGTGAGTATGAAACAGTGCGATCGGAGGTAGTCTATGGCAAAGATAACCGGAGTAGAATAGATTTTGTGCTGACTGATGGCGATTCTCCTTTGGAGAGGCTCCGCCAACGATCTATCTACCTAGAAGTTAAGAATACAACGTGGTCGATCGATGATGTGGCGATCTTTCCCGACACGGAAACCACCAGGGGTCAAAAACACCTCCGCGAACTAACCGATCTCATGCCAGAACATCGAGCAGTGATGCTATACCTGATCAATCGCCGCGACATGAGTGGCAAAACAGTGCTGTTCCATACGGCCGTCACCGTGATGCTTTTGGGCGTGATGGTCGCGCTGGTGCTGGACTCGACCGAGAAAGTCGATCGCCTGTACAAGAAGGCCCTTGATCTCGGCG
>JANNDQ010000266.1:0-2289 GCA_031387965.1 Chamaesiphon sp. OTE_75_metabat_567 | reverse complement strand
AGGATCGACATTTAAACCCATCGTCTATGCTACCGCGATCGCCGGTGGGATCAGTCCCAATAAGTCCTATCTTGATGCTCCCTTCAATGTCGATGGCTATAAGCCCAAGAATGCGGGTAAGGGTTTCAAAGGGCAAATTTCCATGCGGGATGCGCTGATTAATTCAGTCAATATCATTGCGATCAATATCTTGATCGATACTGGCTGGCAACCTGTGATTGATAATGCCAAAAAAATGGGAATCGAATCTAAGCTCGAACCTTACTACTCACTGGCGCTAGGCGGACTAGAAGTTAACCTCTTAGAGATTACTAGTGCCTACTCCACCTTTGCCAATCGCGGTATTCACAATCCAGTTCACGGTATTACCAGAGTAGTCAACCAAAAAGGCGAAGTCCTCTACCACAATCAACCCGAACCAGCCAAAGTTTTTGAGCCAGGAACTACCGCAATTATGACCTGGATGATGCGGGGAGTCGTGAATGAAGGTACCGCAACCTCTGCCCAAATTGGTCGTCCAGTGGCAGGTAAAACTGGAACTACAGACAAAGAACGCGATCTCTGGTTTATCGGCTTTGTTCCCCAGTTAGTAACTGGAGTCTGGCTCGGCAACGACAATAATAACCCCACTGGGAATGCTAGTAGTACAGCTGCTTACGCCTGGTCGCGGTTTATGAAGACTGCTGTCAAAGACTTTCCACCCGAAGAGTTCCCGCCGCGCCCCGATGATCTCAGCGGACGCAAGCCAGAACTCAAGCTTGATCCGATCCGTCCCCGCTATCAGCGGACAATGGCTGCCCCTGCCAAAGATGGAGAAAGAAGCACTGACACCAATTCTGAGGATCGCCCACGTCGCCGTCGCCGCCGTTCGGAAGTCAGCAGCGCGGAAGAGAGTCCCCGTCTTTCTCGTCGTCGCTCTGAGGAAGTAACTAGTAGCACTGACGAGTCTCCGCGCCGTTCCCGTCGTCGTCGCCGTCGGACTAGCGAAGAATAGGAAAAATAAAAATACTGCCGAAATCCCAACTAGGATTACAAACTCTTAGCTTTTGGGAAAGATTAGCATAGGCAGTTAATTTTTATGGGTAGATGACGATGACTCTCGACAATAGGGTTAATTGGGATGGAGGTATATATGGCACTGTTAAAGAAAGCTCTACCGAACTAATGCTTCAACCCTATGCCTCACGCAGCAAGGTGATGAAGATGGCTTGGCTGGGGATGGTGGGATTTCTGGTGATGGTACTACCATTCACAATCTTACCAACCTTTCTAGTGACACTTTTTGGCTTGATCGCTATCAGTAGCGTTGCACCAGGGCTACAAAATCATCCATTTACGCTGGGTGTAATCTTATTGGTGTGGAGTTCTGCTCTCTTGACGATCGCATTTCTGACCTGGAAAGCGATCACCGATAGCGGCTACAAAACATTTACATTCGATCTAATTCAGCGACAATTAGTCATTAATACCGTAACGATTATTGGTAAAAAAGTACTCACAACAATTCCCTTTTCCCAGATTCGTGACGCTCAGTGGGATGAGCGAGATCATGAGGGGATTTCAATGAGTGTCTTTTTGAGATTAGATGATTGGAAGATCCTCGGATTGACTCACCCTCACCAGATCATTTTGAGTAGTTTTGGCGTAAATTCTAGTGCCAAGACAGTTAAAACTTTGACTATCACTAAACATCATCAAGAACTATTACTAGCTGTTAGAAATGCTCTAGGATTTTCAACTATTCAACTATGTCCACCTTTTTGCTCTGAATAAAGTTGATAAATTCAGTACGTTCTGGATTAGGCAGGTGATATTAGCGCGATTATGCTCCGCCCAACTCTACGCCAAATACTTCAGCAAACACCTTATTTACCTTATAGCCAGAGTCGATCGATTCTAATGGATCTTTGCGGAGTCGGTGGCGGAGACAGAGGGCAATGATCCGGCTAATATCGTCCAGAGTCACCTCTGTGCGTCCTTCCAAGGCGGCTAAAGCCTTGGCAGCGCGATTGGTGACGATATCGCCGCGCAGTCCGTCTACATCGCATTCTGAGCAGACTTGGGAAATCTTCACCCGCAGATCGTAATCGAGGGTGACACTTGCTAGCCTGGTTTGAGCATCGACGATTTTTTGCTGGAGCAGTACTTGCTCTGACTGATATTCAGTTGTGAATTGGTTGGGATTTTGGTCGAAATCCGATCGCTGTTCGACGATTTGGACGCGCAGGGCTGGCTCTTTAACCGTGCGAATCTCGGCGTGCATCCCAAACCTGTCGAGTAGTTGGGGAC
>JANNDQ010000265.1:0-4563 GCA_031387965.1 Chamaesiphon sp. OTE_75_metabat_567 | reverse complement strand
CTCTTCGGACACCTTGTCTGGGCGACAGGCTTCATGTTCCTGATTAGCTGGCGCGGTTACTGGCAAGAGTTGATCGAAACTGTTGTCTGGGCGCACGAGCGGACTCCACTTGCGAACGTAGTTCGTTGGAAAGACAAGCCTGTTGCACTCTCGATCGTTCAAGCGCGTGTTGTCGGTCTAGCTCACTTTACAGTTGGCTACATCCTCACCTACGCCGCCTTCCTGATCGCCTCGACTGCTGGTAAGTTCGGATAGCTGAATTTCATCATTAGTTGACTAAAAGCCCCCTTCACTTCGGTGTTGGGGGCTTTTTAGATGGATTTGTAGAACTTCTGCTAGGATGATTGACTGACGGACTATGATGAGCTGCTATCTGAGAATCTTAGTCTATCTGTTAATCCGACAAATCATAGTTCGGACGGTTAAAAATTGAAGCGATTAGTGCTATGAATCTACCAATCCCAACACTTTCAATCTTGCAGTAAAATTAGAATACCTGTCCCCCATACCTCCATGCTAGAAACGATCGAAGGCGTATATGAAAACGGGCAAATCCAGATCGATCGACCACCGCACAATCTAGGTGATCGAACTCAAGTACTAGTAACATTCCTCGATCCGAGCAATATTAATCCTGCTAAATTAAGCGAATTGATCGATCGAATCGAAACGATCTCGGGAATTAGTCAAGGGTTTGAGGAACTTAACAAGGGACAAACTCGCCCGATTGGTGATTTCATCCAAGATATGCAGCGCAAATATGACATTCCAGGTTGAGCTAACCCCGATCTCTGAAGCCCAAATAGATCGCACTTATCGATGGTATCGAGAACGGAATCCCGATGTTGCAGATCGATGGTTTCGCAGCCTGATGAATACGATTGCTACCCTCCAAGAAAAACCACATCGCTGCGGATTAGCGATTGAACACGAAATTTTCCCTGAGGAGGTTCGTCAGCTTTTTCATGGAAAATCTAAAAATATTTATCGAGTTCTATTTGTAATTCGAGAATCTAATGTCTACATCTTGTTTGTACGACATAGCTCTCAATCACCACTCACTATCGAAGATATTGAAAGTGAAGAGTATATATGAATAGACATTAGTTGAGTGGCATTAAAATAGATCGCTGGTGGTGAAAAGAATGATGGGAGCCGTCTTGAGTTCATATCCAATGAAATCTCTACCTAAACGACTATTGAAATTGTAGATTGAGATCCAATGTTTTAATCGCTGAACCAATCATCTACACCAAAGCCCATACTCCGAGTTAGGTTTAATTCTGCTGCTAGTCGAAAAGCGGCATCTCTACCGACGTTAGTTTCCAGCACTGATGAAAAAACCACATCGAGCTGATGTTGGGTGATAAATTCAGTCAGTCGCCACGGAAATCCGGCAATTCCAGGCTTGATCGTATAAATACCCCGCCAACCTTGGGTATGAGCTGCTTGGATTTTAGCAAATGTAGCAACAGATTCATCGATCGCAATCCGCGTGTCATATCTCTGGGCTAACTCTTGCATCTGCTTAATACTATCTATACCCAGCGGTTGTTCGATAAACTCGATCCGCTTTTCCCGACTACAAATTTCCAACCACTGCTCGGCTTCCATATCTGTTAAACCCCCATTAGCATCGAGCCGGAGCTTTGCATTGCGAGGTAAAGCCGTTATCAATTGTGTCCAGATTGCCTGTTCCTCGGCGATCGGCAGTACGCCAATCTTCCATTTGAAGGTTAAGTATCCTTGAGCGGATAAGCGAGGTATACTGGCGATCGCAGCCGCACCTGAAGGTAAAAGGGCACTGAGGTTTAGTCTGGAAATAGTGGTGCCAACAGAAGGTGAGTCAAATGCTATTAACGCACTCCCAAATCCAAATTGACAGGCGGGTAAGTAATCGGGAATTTGATGAATTTGGGCAGTGGTAATATTTTCGCCGATTTGTTGACACCAGGATCTTGCCTGTTCGATCGATTCTGAGCCAAACCAGGAGATCGGCGCAATTTCCCCCTGTTGGGATCTACCTAGATTGTCTGTGAGTTGAATAATTATTCCTTCTCTAATTGTCCACACCCCATGACTGGTTTTCAGTGGTTGTCGAAATGGACGTTGATAAATTGAATAGGTAAATCTATATCCACTCATGTAAGATTACCAAATCTTAGCCAGACTCAAGACAAATCCTGGCATGACACTCTCACAACTAATGGATATTGGCGACTCTACTATCTCAACTTTCCGATCTACCCGATAAATCTCTACCTGTCGATCTTGAGGATTGACAAGCAGCCCCAGTCGCACGCCGAGCTTTTGATATGTCAACATTTTGGTTTGCACTACACTGAGTCGATCGGTTATTGAGCGTAGCTCAATGATAAAATCAGGCACAACCGGAATATACTGTTTGAGCGAAATACCTTCGAGCCGAGATTTCTGAATCCAAGATACGTCAGGTGATGGCTTTCCCCCACCGATTGCAGTGAAATCATAGCCAGTTGAAGAGTCAAATACTTCCCCTAATTCGGTTTGTTCATTCCAGATCCAAACTCTCGCGAATAGAGTTCCATTTTGTCTACCACTCTCACCAAATGCCGGAGCCATAATAATTAATTCGCCATTGCTCGTTAATTCAAGGCGTAGATCTGGATTATCGATGCACAAAAGATCGAATTGCTCTGAAGTGACCTGTAGAGTTGTACTGCTGATATTCAGGAGTAGGGGCTGAGTATCAATTGGATTAAAAGTGGCGATCGTCATAAAACCTCGAAACACTCTCGAACGTTAGGTTGCGACTCTTTCATTATATCACTATCTCTATTTCAACCTAGATTTAAGAGATCGATAAACCAGTTAATAATATAGCCTGTTCATCAGGTGTTAATCCCTGACTTTGAATTAATACGCCAAACTTACCTAAGCCGATTGGATCGATTAATTGGTGTAGGTTTTGACGACGACGGAGTAATGATTGAATATCACCGCCAGTGGTGGAAATTGCGGCGATTCTTTCCCCCAATCCCAATGCCATCAAGAACATCCCCTGTTGAATGAATCCGACTGTGTTTAAGCCTAATAATTCACCCTGATTTTGGACTGCGGTAAAGTCTACATGGGCAGTAATATCTTGATTGCCAATATTAATGTACGGATCGTTGTGATAAGCGTGTTGGTAGTAGCATTGGAGGGTGCCCTGAGAACGCATTGGATTGTAATATCGATCTGCTGTATAACCATAATCGATCGAGATTATATATCCTCGGTGCAGCTTTTTAGAAACTTGTGCTAACCATGCTAGTGCAGCTAAATTAACTTCGGTTTGATATTCAGGCGGATATTTATCATTTAGCAAATTAATGTTATTTAATTGCCAGTAGTTGGCTAATCGATCGGTAGATAGTTCTCCAACAACCTCTATAAAAGTGTTATTTTGCTCACCATTAGTCACATAAACTTCTTGAAGTCGATTTTTAGCAACAGTAACTTGATGCACTGGGAGCGCATCGATTAGTTCATTAGAGAGGAAACAACCGATAATCGATCGATCTTCTAGATCTGTCCAATCGCACCATCGCACGGGTAAATCTTTCAATCTTGCCTGTTGAGCGGCGATCATTGCTGGTGCCGTTTCGATAATTAGGTAATAGATCGATCGAAAGAAGTCAGGATATACTCGACGTGAGTAGCCTAAAATCTGCGCAGCTAATAACCCCTGTCCGGCACCCATTTCAACTATACTAAATAGCTGTGGCTCACCCAAGATTTGCCAGATTTGGTGTAGCTGAATTGCAATCATCTCCCCAAAATCGTCAGCTAAATGGGGCGATGTCAAAAAATCACCCGCTGCGCTGATCCGCTCTCCACTGCTAGCATAGTAGCCATGTAGAGGATGATACAAAACCAACTCCATATACTCAGCAAAAGTAATCCGCTGCTGTGGAGAATTAGTGATGCAATCGGTAATGACTTTAATTAACTCTAAATTATTATCCATTCAGCTAGTCTACTCGATCGACTATTAACTAATTACTGCTACCAATTACTGATAATAACTCAATTTATGGAACTTCATCGGACAAGTGGTAACTGGCGGTTAGGATTGGGTTTAGCATTAATCACCGTAACCTTGTGGGGATTAGTACCTGTTGCCCTGGCAGTTGTCTTGCCTAAACTAGATATTTATACAATTAATTGGTTTAGATTCGTTGTTTCATTTGTTGTATTAGGCTGTTATTTAGCCAGTCAAAATAATTTACCTAAACTTGCTCAATTTAGATTACCTACTTATCTACTTTATCTATTCCCGATCGCGATTATTGGTTTGATTGGCAATTATATCTTCTTTGTGATGGGATTAAAAGCCACTTCACCTTCTCATGCAGAAGTTTTGATTCAATTAGCTGGTGTATTTTTAAGTTTAGGTGGATTACTAATTTTTAAGGAACGCTACACTCGCTACCAATGGATGGGAGTAGGTGTTTTAGTTACGGGATTTATTGGTTTCTTCTATGAGCAATTAAAAGTACTCACCACAGAAAGTGATAGATATGTTAGTGGTAGTATCAT
>JANNDQ010000259.1:0-6275 GCA_031387965.1 Chamaesiphon sp. OTE_75_metabat_567 | reverse complement strand
ACAGATCCGGCAGTGGTGAGAACTCAACCGACTCAAAAATTACTACAGCCTGCTGTTGGTTGGGTGTTTGATGGGATGGTAAGGTAACTTTGATGGCAAGCAAGGAGGGAGATGTAAGGACTACTAATGTTGTTTGTCCGAATCGATAACTTCAGCGGTTGAAACCGCTGCTCATGATGCGAAGTCTGCCTACGCGGACTTTGTAACGCTAGCCCCGTAGCGAAGCGGCTCCGATAGGAGCGTTTCAATCGGCGGCGGGACTCGAACGAAGCAAAGATCCTTAACCCGAACTGAGATCACTTAATTATGAATCGCACCAAAATCTATTTAATCACAATGGTTTTGAGCGCGTTCAACATTTTACCTGTCCAGGCGATCGATCCAAATCCAGTCATTAATCATCAAAACACCACCAATTCTACTAACACCGCGCTCCTTAACTCAGCCCAAAATTTGAATCAAAAAGGGGCTGAATATCTAGCTACAGGGCAAGCAAAATTAGCCCTAGTAAGCTGGCAACAGGCACACAAAATTTATCTAGGACTGAAGGATCGCGAGGGGATAATTGGTACCCAAATCAATCAGGCTCAAGCGTTGCAATCGCTAGGATTGTATCGTCAGGCTTTATCGATCTTGCGATCAACTAAAACTCAGCTCCAAACTCAACCAAACTCAATTCTAAAAGTTCGGGGACTACTGAGTTTAGGCAATACCCTTAAATCTCTACGAGTATTAAGTATCTCAGCTAATAAGTCCAGACTAGACATCGATTTTGGTGCAAAAGAAGTTCTAGCCGAAGCATTGAAGCTAGCGATCAATCTTCAAGATTTAGGACTAACCAATCAGATCGAGTTAAGTTTAGCCAATACACTAGAATTAATCGGCGATCCAGATGCTAAGCAAGCAGCGATTAAAATCTATCAATCAGTTTCAATCAAGAGTACTTCACCTTTATTCGTAATTCAGTCTCAGATTAATAGCTATCGACTGAATTCTGAAAAGGATCTAAACTCCTTGATATTTGTGACAAATATTAGGAAAAAATTAGATTTAATCACGCCTAGTCGCAGTACTATTTATACTTACGTTACCCTAGCTAAAACAGTTCAACAAACTCAGATAGGCAGGAAGATCGATCAAAACTTATCATTACAAATTAGTTCACTACTAACCACTGCAATTGCTCAAGCTAGGACACTCAAAGATGCCAGAGGTGAAGCTCAAGCGATCGGAACTTTAGGCAATCTATATCAGCAGGTAGGACAATATCAAGATGCTCAGAAATTAACCGAACAAGCTCTAATTATTGCTGAAAGTTTACCAGCTCCAGATCTTGCTTACCGCCTCCACTGGCAACTAGGCAGAATTCTTGCCGTTACTAATCCCCAGAATCCTCAGCCTGCAATTACAGCGTATCAACAGGCAGTCAGGCACCTAAAAACTCTCCGCAATGATCTAAATGCTAGTAATGCCGATCAGCAATTTTCTTTTCGGGACAGTGTTGAGCCAGTTTATCGTGAATTGGTGGATTTATTACTGAGAAACGATGACAAAATTCTAGCAACTAACCTCACAGCAGCCCGTGATTTAATTGAATCACTCCAAGTAGCTGAATTAGAAAACTATCTCCGCCAAGGGTGCTTGGATACCTATACAGTTGAACTAGCTAAAATCGATCGATCGGCAGTAGTTATTTACCCGATTATTTTACGCGATCGAGTCGCCGTGATCACCGCAATTCCCAATCAGCCGCTCCGCTATTACAGTCGATCAATCTCTGAAGTCAAGCTGGAAAATATCGTCACTAAATTACGAGAACAATTAGACAATTCAGAATTTAATCTGTCCCAAGAACAATTATTTCAACAGCAATCTCAGCAGGTTTACAATTTACTAATTGAGCCTTTAGCAAAAGATTTAGCAACATCAAATTCTAAAACTCTAGTATTTGTACTAGACGGAATGCTCAGAAATATTCCGATGTCGATGTTGTATGATGGCAAGAAATATTTAGTCGAAAGCTATAATCTAGCTCTCACGCCAGGATTACAACTTGTACCGCCAAATGATAACGCTCGACAACAATACCAGGCTTTGCTCGGTGGAATTAGTGAAGAGAGACAGGGCTTTAAATCACTTACTGGAGTGAAACAAGAACTAGCGATGATTAGTAATTTAATGCCCAGTCAACAGCTAATCAATGCCGATTTTAATCAAAGTAAATTCTCAACTAAACTAGTGGCAGATAAATCATCGATCGTCCATTTAGCTACCCACGGTGAATTTAGCTCCGATCCCACCAAAACATTTATTCTCACCTGGGATCATCGGCTCGATCTGGATGGGTTAAATAACCTGCTCCAAAGTCGTAATCTGCAATCTAGCCAAGGAATCGACTTACTTGTACTCAGCGCTTGTGAGACAGCAACTGGTGATAATCGTGCTACTTTAGGTTTAGCTGGAGTTGCAATTAAAGCACGCACAAAAAGTACGATCGCTTCATTGTGGAAAGTAAACGATCAGGCAACTCAACTATTGATGGCTAATTTTTATCAGAATTTAGTCACTAGAAAACTTGGGCTTGCCGAGTCTTTAAAACTTGCCCAACAGTCCCTACTTCAGCACCCCCAATATCGCGCACCATATTACTGGGCAGGATTTGTATTAGTAGGTAATTGGCAGTAAAAAACTAACTTTTTGGAAGGGACTTTTCTGCGGATTTCGATCGATTCTCCAAGGAGAGGGTATTGCTTGTGCTAGATTTAATACTCAAGCGCACTAGCGGCGGCTCGATCTAGATATAATGTGGCATTAGGATGCTGCCGCAACATTGATGCCGGACAGCTGGAGCTAATTTCACCAGTTAGCATGGTTTTAATTATCCCTGCTTTCCTACTCCCCATTGCCAGACAGCTAATCTTTCGCGCTCGGAAAATTGTCGGCAGGGTGAGAGTCAGGGCATATTGAGGGACAGCTTCCAGCCGCTCAAAGAATCCAGTATTTACCTGTTGCTGCCGAGATTTATCAGCTAATTTCACCAATTTAACCGGATAACAATCATTAAAATCTGCCACTTCGGGATCATTAAAGGCAATGTGTCCTGTTTCGCCAATCCCTAAAAAGCAGAGATCGATCGATTGTGCTGATAATAACCGATCATAGCGATCGCATTCCGCGATCGGTGCTAGTGTATCTCCCGCCAGATAATGAAACTGCCCCACGGCAACTTTTTGCGCAACTGATTCTCGCATAAATAACTGAAAGCTGGCGGGATGAGTACCGCTAATCCCCAGATATTCATCAAGATGAAACAAGGTGATCCGGCTCCAATCCAGCTCACCAAATGTGGTTAAACTCTTCAGTAGCCTAATCTGGGAAGCCCCGGAAGCCAAAATTGCCGCAGCTGCACCTTGGCGTTCGACGACTTCATTCAGATAAGCTTGGGTAGATTGAACTAGACTACTAACTAAATCTGCCTCCCGATCATAAACCTCCACCTGTAAATCATCGACTTGAAAAGTACGTAATGGCATAGAAATACTCTCCCCCCATTAGACATTTGGGGTAGGGGTGAATGGTGGATAGTGGATAGTGGATAGTGAATGGTGAATCACTATGTCTATTTCTTGAATGAGCAGGGGGTAGCTAAATTGATTAATAGTTTGAGACAGACTAAATCAAACCCGATCAACATGAACCGATAATATCATCTAGTTTGTGTCAGGGGCGACCAGCCATCAACATCAATTCAGCAGATCGATACCTACTTTCAACGCCGGATTATTCTCCCATCTGTCCCCAACGTGAGCATAGATCGCTGTAGTGCGGGGATCTGCATGTCCCAATAAATCCTGTACCTGCCGCAAACTTGCCCCATTCCGCAGGGCTAATGTCCCCGCTGTATGCCGTAAGCTGTGCGCTGAGAGTGTTCGCCCTGCTAGATATTTTAGATTCGTCGCCTGAAGATATTTATCCACCACCTGCCGAATCCCCCGCCGTGATAACCGTTCCCCGCGCCCATAATTACTCAAATTGATCAGCAGAGGGCTATCTACCATCGACTCAAATCCAGCTCCCCGCAGCATGGTTAAATACTGCTCTAATCCCTGCGCCAACTGAGGTGTTAACGGCACCACCCGCGTATGTCGCTTACTACTGACTTTCAACCCGACATTTTGCCCCTGACGCACCACATCGCCGATATTCAACCGATGCATTTCCACTGTTCGGGTGCCTTCGAGTGTCATTACACCGAGCAATAATTTATCCCGCAGGATTTTCACCTCTAGTTGCGCACCCCCATCCGGCTGCGCTACCGACTGAAGGAAAACAGTCGCTTCTGCCTGATCTAAATAAGTAATCCTGGCTGCTGGATCGATCAATTCTGTTGGTGGTTTAATCCCCCACGCGGGATTTGCGCTCATCAACCCATACTCCATCGCCGCATCATACAGCCGACTAACTGCGGTTAATTTAATCGCGATCGTTTTGGACTTATACCCCCGTTCCAATAGCCACCACCGATAAACTTTAATCGTCTCCCGTGTCGCCGCTCGCGGATCGAGCTGACTTGTCCGACACCACTCTAAATACTGCTTGACTTGATGCCAGTAAGTCACGATCGTATCGCCACTTGCCCGCCCATTCGCCACATCAAATTGCAGGAAGTTGGTAAATGCTCCAATCAATTCATCACAATCGATCTCGACAATCTGTTTGCTTTGCTGCTCGTCTGTGGTAGTGGGCATCTCGTCGCTCCGCACCTGTAGGTAGTTATTCTCTGATCGTACAAATAATTGCTCTTGCTGAGTTGGTGCTGGTATCAAAACATCGACTTTTTTCAAAATTCAGCAATTTCTACTAGATCTCTAATTACCGATTTGCCAGATCGCGATCTTCACTCTGACTAACTGCTTCCAATCCACTACCGCGATCGCCGTAACTAGTAATATGCTACCTACTCTCACTCTTATCCCCCACTGCGATCAATCTCCCTCTGCTTGCCTTTCTAATTAACTAATTTTGCCGACCAATCTAAAATGTTCGTTGTTTAATAATTATATATATATGATTTTTACAAATATTTTTAATTATTACCACTACTTTGTTTATGTAAATGGCTATTTGTTTTTCAAAAATATGTAACTTTTGTTGTTAAAAAATACTCTAGTCAAAGCTATCTTGCTATTGACCAATCCTTGCGCTTTGAGGGTATTGGAGGTTGCATCTGAGTAGGAAGGGGAAAATGAGGTACCTATAGATACACTTATAGGTACCTCATTTCCCACCCAGATCGAAGATTCCGATTAATTTGAGCCATATCCATCTACCCAAACCCTGGTTTCTAGATTTAGGATTCGGCAAGATTGATCGTTTAGATATCTCGCTCTACTCAAGGATAAGAATACACGATTAAATGTGTTAGATCGGTAATCAATTTTGGGCATGATTAGATCGGAGGATGAATTAGATTTATCCACATTTATCCGATCGAAGATACTTATCAATTTTCCACAGGAACAACTACGCCAATGAGATTTAACTTCTACTGATTGGAATCGATCGCTCTGGATAAAACTAGGATTCATGCCATAAATTTGCAGCGTCAGTTTTTTGGGTATTTTTTGCCCTCGCCTTGTCGGTAATCTCGCCGGATTTTGACGATCGAATCGATGCCGTTCTAGAGGTGATTAACGTACATTTTTAGCTCGAACGATGCTGGATGATACCCGATGATTGAGGCGATCGCCTCGAAAATCAGTCAGAAACTTGAGATTCATGCTGAAGCTGATAAACGTTGCTAGTATTGAATTTGAGACAACAAGGGTGTGATAATGCATCTTTTCACACCCTTAATTTATCCCCTCCTCGACCCCTGATAGCTCACTCGCTAACTTCCCAGATTTCGACCTAATTTTTAGCGCAGTAATTATCGATCGAGTATTGCGATCGACTGTAAAAGCACGATCGATTACTCGCCATCAAAATAATCTAAATCCAGCCGTTTAATTTGGTATTCAGACACAAGTGAAACGCCGAGATTTACCTCGATTGCATAGTCGGCTAGCTGTGCCCCGTCGATGAGGACTACCTTCACATTGGCAGGTAAATAAGACTTGGCTTGCTCTGAGAACTTTGAGGTCGTAATGAAGATGCCCTTACGCGCACCTTTGCCCGCTAAAGCTCCGACAAACTGTTGAATTTCAGGCCGGCCAACAGTATTAGTCCAGCGTTTTGCTTGGATATAAATCGCATCCAAACCAAGCCTGTCTTCC
>JANNDQ010000143.1:0-3155 GCA_031387965.1 Chamaesiphon sp. OTE_75_metabat_567 | reverse complement strand
AAAGAATGGGTGTCCCCAGTGTGTGAGTACGTCAGGGAGATTGAGAGCGCGAAATTGACTCGCGATCGGCTCTAATAATTGTGTTAAATTTTCACCCATGATACCCGTACTGCGATCTCTCTAAAAATTACTCCGCTTGCTATTGTACAAGGGACGAAGGTTTAGGAGCTAGGTATGGTAATTGTGAAGCCTAAAATCTACAGCCTAGTTCAAACCTTCCATCACCCAAGTTACGTATGTGCCAATCGGACTCCAGAGCAGATATGGGATCAGCAGAAACGCTGCGGCACTAGAGACTGGGAATACTAATGTTGTCAGAATTGCCCCAATTACCCAACCTGCCGCACCAACGATCGTTCCAGCTCTGAGATTCCGAAACCAGAACATTGAAGGCGTGTAGAGCATAATTGACACCTCTAACAGCAGATATCCAGCCATCAATCCCCACGGCGGATTTTCAGGTGACGCTGCTTCCCAGACATTATATGCAGACCAAACGCCACAAATCAAAATCACCGTCCAGATTACCGGAATTAATCCCTCAAAAGTTAGCCATTGGGGGCGACGTTGACGATTGAACCAGCGATAGCCTTCGGGTGTATTTAACCGTGCCAACCCAACCGCAACCAGTACCGCCGCGATGCCAATTATCAACCAGGATTTAATCATGAGGGGGTAGGGAGAGAGGGCTGGGGGTAGGCTTTAGACTTTAGGCTTTAGGTTTCAAAACATCAAGAGAGTGGCCATCAGCGAAGGCTTCCGCAATATAGCAGTCCTATTTGAGTTATGAGAAGATCGTAGTGTGTTATCCCGTAGGGTAACGCACCTCGATCGAATAAATCTCACGAATCATCTAGGATTGGTATATATAAATAAATATTGATACCTGTTTATCGATCGACTTGCAATTCTGTTCTGACTCGCATCAGAGTCAAGCCGAGCTGGTTTTTACCCGTACCATCTTTACCACAGCCCCAATAGTAGTCATTGGGAGCGTTTTCGACGATCGACTCAGTTCCAGTATCTACCAAAATTTGGCGAAGATCGAGGTGGATCTGAAACTTGCACAATACTGCCCGAAACATAATCTCATCCTTGACTTGCTCCCAGTCGCTCCGCAAGGGAAATGTGCGTTTTCGACCGAGTTTAGCCGCATCATTGGGTGTCCGAATCGATCGAATCTGTTCGAGATAGGGTGTACCAACAAATTTCTGGGCTTGGAAATAGTGCTCAGTGGTATACCACCATAATTTGTCCATCACGAATCCGTGCTGGGAAAAGTTGGAGAAACAACCATAGGGTTGCTCTTGAGCGGTATAGAAGTAGATTGTCAAGGGAAGTTGTGAGCGTTAGTCTTTGAACCTCAAGCCTAACATCTATTCCCGCTCTGCGGTGATTGGTGGGGCAGCGATTGGCGTGACACTGAGATTCACATTTTGCCCATTTCGGCGAACTTGAATGGGAACGCTACCGCCAATTTTAGTGGTTTCCATCGCTTGCTGCACTTGGCTAGAATTTTGGACTGTCTTCCCGTTGACAGTTTGAATGATGTCACCTGAGCGCAACCCAGCTTTGGCAGCAGGTGAATTCCGAACTACGCGGGCAATCAGAGTACCTCGATCGACATCGATCTTCATATTGGCATTAGGATCGCTATTGATTTCGGACTTAATTTGGGGCGTGAGATTCACCATCTGAATCCCAATAAACGGATGGTCTACTTTACCAGTGGCAATCAACTGACTGGCGATCCGTTGGGCAGTATTAATCGGAATTGCAAATCCCAGCCCTTGGGTGCCCCGCAGAATCGCCGTATTCATGCCGATCACTTGCCCACTGGCATTTAGTAATGGGCCACCAGAATTGCCTGGGTTGATGGCAGCATCGGTTTGGATGTAGCTGACACGCTTATCTGCTGCGCCGATTTCCGCGCTGCTACGTCCGGTAGCACTGATAATTCCAGCAGTGACAGTGTTATCTAACCCTAATGGATTACCGATCGCGATCGCCCATTCACCTGGTTTAATCTGATCAGAGTTACCGATTTGAATACTCGGCAGATTTTTCTCGGCAATTTCGATGATCGCCACATCGGTGACTCGATCGATCCCCTTGACTTTACCTGGAATCGTCCGCCCATCTTTGAGCGTGACAGTGACTTTCGTAGCGCCTGCTACTACATGGGCGTTGGTCATGATTTGCCCATTGTTATTAATGATAAATCCTGACCCCGTGCCCCGATCGACTTCTCGCTCTCGCTGAGGTGCCCGCTCCTGCGGTGCCTGCTCCCCAAAAAACCGTCTGAAGAAAGGATCTTCGGATTCGTCTGCCGATCTTGGACGCGCTACTACGGTGGTTGAAGCATTAATTCTGACCACTGCGGGGCCAACTTTATCGACTACTTGGGTGATAAAGTTGGTATTGACAGCAGCAAGGATACCGCTGCTATTGGCGATGGGCGAATCAGCACTCGCCGGAGACTCAAGCGGAGATGGTATTTGTTCCTTAGCGGCCAGGTAGCCAAAGGAACAACTGGCGATCGTACTTAAAAACAGCAGGGAGAGATATTTGCTACCAGTGCGTAGTGTTTTTACGGTGATCAGTGGAGCTGCTGGCGCAGCAGGTGCTGATGGAGCGGCTAGATCTGGCTGCTCTGCGTCTGATGATCCGATGGGTAAGTTTTTTTGGGGTTCTGACATACAAATCACACGTATACAATTCTATTGGCAGTTTCAGCGAGCTATGTCTGGTTCTCTGCTGTGAGCCATCTGCTCTGCACAAACTAAACTTACCTTAAAGTTTAGCTACTACTTTTGACGCAATTGTGGATAATTTGTTGCAAATAGAGTAGACTTTCTGCGAAAGTTAGGTATTAGGCTTTAGCGGATGCGCGCTCCTCGGGTTTCCCGTTCGCGGAGCGTCTCGAAGAGAGGGTTTAGCGCACCAAGCAGACTTTAGGCTTTAGGGGAAGATATAGACGAGAACACTAGTAGAAAAGATTTTGTTTTTACTTTCGCAGGATGTCTAGTGTGCTGAAGTGAAAAATCCCTGACATCCCCTAGATGAAAGAGTTTCAGCTACTGCAAACCAGCCTAGAAGATGCCTGCCGTCTCATACAAACGGCGTAGTACTGCGGAAATTTTGATCGTATACTG
>JANNDQ010000096.1:0-4908 GCA_031387965.1 Chamaesiphon sp. OTE_75_metabat_567 | reverse complement strand
GTCAATTCATTCGCAACAAATCAATCCGACTGTGGATGGATGGCGAAGCAAAGTCTTGCTTCGATTTGAATAAGCATTGTGCGGTGCTAGCTAAAGAGTTTGACTTCGCAAACAAGCTGGGCGCGATGGCCAGACAAGCTAGTGCGGAGCGGGCATGGTCGGCAATTACTAGGTTCTACGATAATGTCAAAAAAGACATTAAAGGCAAAAGAGGGTGATTTTAGGGAAGCGACATCTCAAAATAAGTAGACAGCGTAAAGACCATGCAATTAAGCTTGCAAGGTGCGTAATCACGTCAAACGACGTAGTAGTTTACGAAGATTTGAGAGTGTCTAACATGATTAAAAATCACTGTCTAGCAAAATCGATTAGCGATGCTTCTTGGTATCAATTCAGAGTGTTCTTAGAGTACTTTGGAAAAGTGTTTGGTCGGATTACCATTGCGGTAAACCCGGCATACACTAGTCAAGAATGCAGTAGTTGCGGGGAAGTCGTTAAAAAATCTCTGTCCACTCGCACCCATGCTTGTAAGTGTGGGTGCCAGATGAATCGAGATCATAATGCCGCAATTAATATTCTCAATCGTGGAATAAGTACGGCGGGGCACGTCGGAACTTCGATCCTAGAGGTCGTCAACGCTTAGGGAGATTGAACCTCTGGGTTGGGTGCGGCAACGCTCTTAATTTAAGTTCGGTCTATGATCTAAGCATCACCGTCGCTGAACTCGCGGTGAGTGTCAAAGAATTGCTCATTTCCAAAATCTACTGTGGCTAAAATTACTAGAAACTTAATCAAAGTTGGTATGCTCGAATGGTTTTATCGAGAACTCATCCCAGCTAGCGGGGAAAATGCTCCCACTGTGATCCTCTTGCATGGATTACCGTCTCAAAGCCTGACTTGGACAGGATTAATGCCATTATTAGCAGAACAGGGACTACGGGTAATCGCTCCTGATTGGATTGGGTTTGGAAATTCTGACAAGCCAGCCCAGCGAGATTTTGCCTACACGCCAGATGCGTTTGTGGCTGCTTTGGCTGAGCTGATGATGGCTTTGGATCTCGATCGAGTTTCCCTAGTCATTCAGGGCTTTCTTGGTACCGTAGGTATCCAATATGCGCTCCGTTACCCCAATCAAGTTCACAAGCTAGCAATCTTGAATGCACCATTGACGACTAGTGCTAAATTACCCTGGCAGCTCAAACAATTGGGTTTGCCCGTCGCAGGTGAAATGCTCACCCAAGATCCACTCTCCGTAGAGCGGACATTAGAAGCTGGGTGCAAATGTGTAATCGAGGATAAATACCTCGAAGCCTATCGTAAACCATATCTGAAGAGTTCCGCGCCTGGTCGATCGCTACTGGCAACCATCCGCAAGCTCAGACTAGCTGAATCAATGACCGAAATCTCAATCAGTTTGCCAGGATTAGACATCCCGATTCAAATTTTATGGGGAATTAACGATCCTTGGCTCGATCTCGCTCAAGCCGAAACCTTGATCAAAACTCTCAAACAGGGAGAACTAGTCACTTTACCCACCGCTGCACATTATCCCCAAGAGCACTGGTATGCTGAGATCGAAGAATCACTGATTCCATTTTTGCGCCGATCGAGTTAGATAGAGCTTAGGAGATCGCAATAGACACGATCGTAATTCACCATTCACTATCCACTATCCACTATCCACCATTCAAAAAGAACCAAGTACCAGTCGGATATGGTACTGTCAATGAGAGTCGATAGTCTATCGCCACCAATCTTACCCGCTCACTGCTATGTCTGACCTGCCTTTCACCCTGGATCAGTTACGGATTCTCAAGGCAATTGCTGCGGAGGGAAGCTTCAAACGCGCCGCTGACAGTTTATATGTGTCTCAACCTGCGGTCAGCTTACAGGTTCAGAATCTCGAACGTCAATTAGATGTGCCATTATTCGATCGCGGCGGCAGACGAGCGCAACTAACTGAAGCTGGACATTTGTTGCTTAGTTATGGTGAAAAGATCATCACCCTCTGTCAAGAAACTTGTCGGGCGATCGAGGATCTCCAAAATCTCCAAGGTGGTACACTAATTGTCGGCGCATCCCAGACGACAGGCACCTACTTACTCCCTCGCATGATCGGTGTGTTTCGGCAAAAATATCCCGATGTCTCAGTTCAGCTCCACGTCCACTCAACTCGTCGGACAGCTTGGAGTGTGGCAAATGGACAAGTAGATCTAGCAATTATCGGTGGTGAAGTGCCGCCAGAGTTACAAGACTCCCTTGATATTCTTCCCTATGCTGAAGATGAATTTGCGCTCATCCTCCCCAGCGATCATGCTTTTGTTGGACTCAAGAGTATTCCCAAAGAAGATCTCTACAAGCTCCAATTTATTTCCCTAGATGCTCAATCCACAATTCGCAAAGTGATCGATCAAGTTTTGAGCAGATGCGGCATCGATCCTAAACGCCTCAAGATCGAGATGGAACTCAACTCGATCGAAGCCATCAAAAATGCCGTTCAAGCTGGACTAGGCGCAGCTTTTGTCTCATCTTCCGCGATCGAACGCGAGGTCGAAAATGGTACCCTACACCGAGCCTATATCGACGGCGTATCGATCGATCGGATTCTCTCAGTCATCGTCAATCCCAACCGCTACCGCTCCAAAGCCGCCGAAGCCTTCGCCCAAGAAATCTTACCCAATTTCACTACCTATCCTTGGGACGCAAGCAAGCTTTTCTCCAAGCGAGTCAAGGCAGAGATTGATATCGAAGAGGATGCCTAATTAAGACTTGGCTTGGAATAATCTAAATGTTGCGATCCCTCTAGTTACGGCGCTTTGTTTGAGCCAGTACAAAAGGTTTTAAGATCTGGCAGTAGGAACAAAGTTAAATCAACCGATCGCAAACTCAGTAAATTGACGTTTAAATGGAGAATGAAAGCCAATGATAATATCATGCTTTGGTATACCTCTAGCTACCAATTCATTCGCAATTCCTCCCTCAGTGCCATCGTGCTGAACCCAGATCTTGCCATCCTCAATATCAAGATGTACCACACATCCATAGATTCTCCGTTTGCGCGACCAACCGACATGAACTAGTTGATATCGATCGCGCTCCAAATCGAAGATTAATTAAGCTTCGACTTCCTCATTAGCTGCCTTAATTTGACTATATTCAGTTAAAATATCTCGAACTATCTGTCGATAATCGTCTATTTTTGCCATCTAACTATTTCCTCCTCCTCTGGTTCATAAACAATCAACTTTACTTGATACCTCTCCACCAATCGCCGAGGTAACTCTAGTGAGAAAAAACTTCGGTCTGCATCCAAAGGGATAGCTAAATATAGAGTGCGATCGGGTTGTTCTTCTTCTAGTGCCAACTGATATTTCAAAAACTGCCCTAATGCAGTGCTAAATTCTGTCGTAGCTGAAACTCCGATAAAACTTTTGATTTCAACTGCGATTTTCTCACCATCTCTTTCGGCACTCATCAACTGTTCTGCGGCTAGATCGATATACATATCGACCCCACCAAACCGCAAGAATAGCGGATCGTTAGTGACTATCCACTGTTCTTTTTCGAGTGCATGTCTCACCGCGTCATGAAAAACATCTTTAGCTGCCACGATCGATAACCACCAACAAATATTAGCCTACGCTTATGATAGCCTGACTCGATCAGTTTCAGAGACTGTCGCTATCTTGACGTTATGAAGTAACACTAATCACGCCGCTAACTAGATTGACACCAATGTGTGAACAGTGACAAATAATTAGCTAATGTACAAAAGGTAAGCGAGCGGTGGGAATCGAACCCACAACAACAGCTTGGAAGGCTGGGATCGCGCGGAGCATTCGATTATCGGCGTCGACGATCTTCTCGGGGCTGGACGCGTGCGCCAGGTCCGCGGCAATGATGATGAGAAGATCGCTGTCTTCCCCGAATTCGCGGATGCGGTCGACCAGGAACGGCGCGTAGTCGCGCACCTGCGCGTTGGCGTCGGAAAATTTCACGTAGACCGGCAGGATCTTCAATCGCACCGAGTCACCCTTGGCGAGTTGCTTGAGGAAAGCGAGCTGCCGGAGAACGACGGGCGGCGGTTCGGCTCCGAAGAGCGTTGGGTCGGCTGTCACAGGAAAATTGCTGTTGAGCAGTTTGTCGCGCAGCCCCGTGTCGACCAGGAAGCGGCCGAAGGTCGTGTCGAAGGCGGAGACCGTCGGGACGGCGAGCCCGTTGACGTTCGAGCTGGGTGGCGCCTGCATCAGGAGAAGCACGCTCTGGAACCCGCCTTTCTGCAGCATCTGGTAGCCGAAGGACGTGAGCGTATAAATGTCTTCGCGATCGTCGGCGGGAACGAGAATGCCCATGGTGCGACCCGGCAATTTACGGCGGGGAACGCCCTTGGCGGCGGAGTCCAGCCTCTGCGACCAATTGGCCCAGGTTTCGTAGGCCGGCCCCTCGGCGGCCAGCGCGAGCAGGATCAGGAAGGCTGCGGCGATTCGTTTCATCATCGGTACCGGATCCTCGGATCCGCGTAGGCGTAGCAGACGTCGGCGACCAGATTTCCCAGGAGCGTGAGAAAGGCCGCGATGGTGACCGTGGGCATGATCAGGAACGTGTCGCGCGTCATCACCGCTTCGTAGGCGAGGCGCCCAAGCCCCGGGTAGGAAAAGATCGTTTCGAAGATCACGCCGGCGGAGATGAGGTCGGGAAGCGAGAGGCCGAGCAGCGTGATCACCGGAATGATCGTGTTCCGCAGCGCGTGCACGAGCACGACCTTGTTTTCAGGGAGCCCCTTCGCGCGCGCCGTCCGGATGTAATCCTGCTGGATTACCTCGAGCATGCCGTTCCTCGTGTACCGGGAAAATGAGGCGAGGCCCGTGAGGCCGGTGACGATGAGAGGCAGGGCAAGGTGACGCGCCA
>JANNDQ010000086.1:0-2477 GCA_031387965.1 Chamaesiphon sp. OTE_75_metabat_567 | reverse complement strand
CAAGATTTTTATCAGGGTGAAAGACATCTGCTAGTCTCAGGAAGATTTGACGGATTTTTTTCAATTCGTCTCTGTCAATCTGGGGAGGCTCTGGCTCCGAATCAAAAGACGATCCTTGTTGACGACCAAAAAAATCTTCCTCACCCCAATCATCAGCATCTTCTCGATCGTCTAGCGGATCTAATTTTTCGCTACTTATCGCTCTGGGGCTAATTAATCCAGACATCTGAAGCGTGTAGTAAATTTTTTCGATACTTTTGCGACTTTGTTTGCCGAGTTTCTTCCGCTCAAAGATTTCTGTAAATACAGTATGAATTTGGTGATCGAGTTCCAATAATTGTTGGAGAATTGGGGCACCTCTTTGGGCGACTTCAATCCCGATTTCTCGAATTCGATCGAGCAAGTTACTCAGCTCGGTGCGTTTTTTCTCAATTTGGTTGAGTAATTTTTCGTTGTCTCGCTCTAAAAACTCTAACCGAATGCGGAGATCTGAGACAGCTAACCCATCGGAGCTAGCTGCTGCACTAACCTGGGTACGATCGCGAGAATCTGAGACTGGAGCTTTTTTTCGAGCCATAAAGGTGTATTTGAGCGGGATGGCAACTAGATTATTTTAGTGCAGTTGCTGGACTGTATGTTGATTTGCGCTAGATTGGTGATTGATTTTGGCTTGAGGTGTCGATTGGACTGTTAAAATTACATGTAATCCTTTTAAATGATTAACTCATGACAACATATACTTCTGATCAACTAAATGCGATCGCTAATGCACCAATGGCAATCGGGATGGCGGTAGCAATGGCAGATATGGGGATTGTTTCTACTGCCATCGAAGCGGTGGCGCTGACGAAGGAAATCGTCGGTGCAGCCAAGAAATATCCCGCTAATTCGATCGTTCAGGCAGCGTTCTCGGAAGCGATGCTCACTAGTGGTGAGATAAAACGTCAGAAGCCAGATGTCAAGGCAGAAGATTTAGAGTCTGGGGCAATTGTCACGAAGGCAATTGCTGCTGTTGATGTCGCCATCGCCGCAATTGGTGACAAGGCTAAACCTGAAGAAATTACTGAGTTCAAGCAGTTTGTTTATGCTTGTGCGGAAGCCGTCGCGAGTGCCGCTGGTAGCGGATTGTTCGGTTCGGGCGATCCGAAGATTAGCACAACCGAAGCTGCCGCTCTGGCGAAGATTAAAGCAGGATTGAGTATTTAAGATCAAATTGTTCCATCCGGCTTGATCGATAGTGTGAATCCAACAGGATTTTACTGGAGTTCACACCTCAGTAATTTGGCTGAATTTAATTAAATTATTCATCCTTGATCTTCGATTGTACTAGGGTCGAATAAAACAAAAAACCGTAGCATTTGCTACGGTTTTTTGTTTTGATTAGAAAGAATCAAGTAAGTATTGATTTGGTATTCAAAGTAACAGATAGAAAATAAAAAATATCTGAGGATACATTTAAAGATTAAAGCTTGATTAAGCTTTAATCAAAAGCGCTTCAAAATACACGTTCTCGTGAATCTTAGTAGCATTCAGCTTATCTGGTTCTGCACTTCCTTATATAGTTTGGGGAAAATTTCATGCCTAAAACTCTTTTTAAAGTTGATCTGACCAAGCCCATGAGCGAGCAAGAGCTTCCCGGTCACAATCGCTGGCATCCAGATATTCCCGCGATCGCTTCAGTCAATCCTGGTGATGTATTTAGGATCGAGTGCAAGGATTGGACGGACGGGCAGATTAAAAATGATGATAGTGCCGATGATATCCGCGATGTGGATTTATCGATCGTGCATGTATTGAGCGGCCCAATTTGGGTAAATGGTGCTGAACCAGGGGACATTCTCGTCGTTGATATCGTCGATATCGGTGCCCTCCAAGGCGATGAATGGGGCTTTACAGGCATTTTTGATAAAAAGAATGGGGGTGGTTTTTTGACCGACCATTACCCGACTGCGGCTAAAGCGATTTGGGATTTGCAGGGGATTTATACCAGTTCTCGACACATTCCTGGGGTTAAATTTGCGGGAATTACTCATCCTGGATTGATCGGCTGTGCGCCATCCCATGAGCTGCTGGCTAAATGGAACAAGCGCGAAACCGAGCTGATGACCACCCAACCCGACCGCCGTACCTATGGGGCTGGTGTCAATATGGACGGCGTATCTGTCTTGGCAGCATTACCAAATCCGACTAATGCTGTTTTAGGTACTTTACCGCCCTCGGAATTCGATCGCGTCGCTGCTGAAGCCGCCCGGACGATTCCACCCCGCGAACATGGCGGCAACTGCGACATCAAAAATCTCTCCAGAGGGACGCGGATCTATTTCCCCGTCTATGTCGAAGGCGGCAAGCTCTCGCTAGGCGATCTGCATTTCTCGCAAGGAGATGGTGAGATATCGTTCTGTGGCGCGATCGAAATGTCAGGATTTATCGATCTGCATGTGGACATCATCAAGGGCGGTGTAGACAAATATGCAATG
>JANNDQ010000079.1:0-6197 GCA_031387965.1 Chamaesiphon sp. OTE_75_metabat_567 | reverse complement strand
CGGTTGAGATCGTCAAGACTGTCTTCGGTATTTCCCGACTGAAGTTTAGCAACGCTGCGGAGTAAATAAGCCCAGCTGTTCTCTGGGTTAAGCGCAATTGCCCGACTCGCATCTTCGATTGCCGCTTGATATTCACCGGACTGAACTTGCGCCAGCGCCCGCACATTGTAGGCGACAGCATCAGTGGGAGTGAGCGCAATTGCGCGATTTGCATCCGCGATTGCCCCCCTATTGTTACCTAAACCAGATTTGGCAATGCTCCGGTTTCTATATGCACCGCCGTCATTGGGGTTGATTGCGATCGCCTGATTGTAGTCGGCAATCGCACCCTTGTTGTCTTTTAGTCCGGTTTTTGCTACGCCACGGTTAAAGTACAGAACACCTCTCTGGGGAGCGATCGCAATTGCCCGATCCAGATCTGCTACCATCCCTTTATAGTCACCTTTACTCTCTTTTTGCAATGAACTAGCGATCAGATCGTCTACTGGCTTTGATTTCGCGGCTACGGTTACAGGCGTATAGCCACTCAATCCGGCGGCGCTGGCGAGTCTGGTAAACGTATTTACGGTAATTCCGAGATTAAATCCAGTCTTGATTCGCACATCGGGATTGGTTGTCGCTTGGAGCTTGGTATCGACATCGCCTTGCCCGTGGATGGCAATTACTTCACCGCGATCGTTCCAAACTGGGCCGCCACTGTGTCCTGGCAAGGTATTATTGCTGTAGATTAGCGAGTAGCCTTTGCTTTGTTGTTTGGTACTGCTATTGCTGGCTACATCCCCCTTGACAAAGGTAAATACTGGAGTGGTAATCGCTGTAGATACTGGAAAACCCGACACATAAATTGTTTCCCCTGCTTCGACTCGATCGGAATTATCGATTAATTTTGCCAGTGGATAGTTTTTACTGCTAGTAAATGTGACTACTGCTAGATCGACTTGATTAGGAAAAGCCTTAATCTGCGATGGTTGATATTTGTTATCGTCTGGTGTGGCAATCTCACACCCCTTATTCCTCACTGCATGAGCCACAGTCAGAACAGTGTAAGTGCTTTGATTTTTCTGAATAATTACCCCAGAAGCGAAACCACATCCGACAATCTGCACGGTACTTTGCTTGGCAAGCCGCTGCACGTCTACGGATGGCAGCGCCATTGCCGATGAGACATAGCTAACTAGCGCGATCGACGTGCCAAACAAGGCAGTTAATAGTAAGTAATTTTTTATCTTCAGCAAAATATCTGACTTCTGTATTATTATCGCTCAAGCCCCGAATGATTGAGCGGTTATATTTAGACAATCGGACTAATTTGTCGGTAAATTCCCACGTATAAATGGGTATCATAAGTACATAAGTAGTAGAAATGACATTGGTCAACATGACCAAAATGTTCAAAATTGACGGTTCGATCGAATTGGATGTGTAACGCTAGTTAGTAAGTCAACATTTGCGTGGGTGAGGTAAGATCTGTGTTTGAAATGGTTAGCTACAAGAAATTTCGCGACACTCCGAGTGTACGCTTCTTTGATATTACTGTACCTGAATCGAATGTCCGCGATTTAGTCGTCCATCAAGGTCCCGCAACTAGTCCACCCGACAGCGAACAAGGCTATTGGCAATTTTATCTACATCCTCATCAAGAGGACAATCTCCTAGCAATATCGGGCGGAAGGACATTCTACCTAGTTAATTTTACCTGGAATTATCCATACCATATTGTCCGACTGGAGGCTGATCGCGAGATTCTGCGAATTCCCAGAGGCACCTTCCATCGCTCGGTTTCGGACAAACATGGTTCCACAGTTATGAATCAAGCTGTCCGCGATTCTGATGCTACTGTAGCTAGTGAATTTCGCGTCTACAATAGCGGCACAATTCCCCGCTTATTGCGGGTCACATCTCAGTCGGCACCGTTACCTAAATTGCATGGATTTCAATGGTAGAGAGCGCAGATGAGCCGCGAACTGAAGACTTCCTGCGAAAGTCAGGCTTTAGGCTCTAGGGAAAATAATACTGAAAAAGATCATTTCTTGACTTTCGCAGGAGGTCTAATTATTCCTCGGCTCTGACACCTGTAAAGTACTCTGGCTCGTTACCAGGAATCCACTTGATGTTGCAGCCAATACTGGGATGCTGATTGGGATCTACGTCCTTACCAGCCAATAGAGACTCGATCGCTTGGCGCAAATCTTGCCCCGTGACTGACTTACCATTTGAAGGACGACTATCATCCAATTGTCCCCGATAAGCCAGATGTCTCCCACTGTCAAACAAAAAGAAATCAGGTGTACAAGCAGCACTATACATCTTCGCAACAGCTTGACTAGGATCGCAGCAGAGGGGGAAATTAAAGCCCTCAGCCTGTGCTAAAGCCTGTAAATGTTCGGGAGCATCATCGGGATATTTCTCGATGTCATTGGGGCTAATACCGACGATCGCCAAGCCCTGAGATCCGTAATCTTTACCGATCTGTGCTAGCTGGGTTTGCACATGCTTGACAAAAGGACAATGAACGGAAATAAACATCACCAACAAAGCTGGTTTCCCAGCAAAGGTATTGAGTGAAACTTGCACTCCACTGACAACATCAGTTAAGTCAAAGTCTGGCGCACTTACGCCCAAAGCTAGCATCGTCGATGCAGTTCTTACCATAGAGGTGTTAGGTATTAGGTATTAAGTATTAGGTATTAGCCTATCCTAAATTATTGCCTAAAACCTAAAACCTAAAGCCTAGAGTCTAATTCCTCACCCCTACCTGCGTATAGAGCGGAATCAAAGATTGGAGCAACCCATTCGCCGCTTTCCCATACTCTTCAATTTCGATCAGTTGTTCGACAGCAAAGGTGATACTTTCTTCAAGCTGGGGCATGGTGGGATAAGTCTTGAGCACTTCCGAGAGTAAATCGTCGAGCTGATATTCTCGCATCATCGCCACTGATTGACTGCCAAAGTTAAAATCAGGTCGGAGCATGATGAGCAAAATAATTTTTGCCCGTAATGGATTTGTATAGCTCATGACATTTTGCCGCAAGATAAACGGATCATATACGGGGATAATTGGCTCCTCTACTGGTACATCACCGCCACCACCAAATTGACTGTTATCTGATAGATCTGGCGCACAGTAAGTTTCATAAGCAGACTCATCGACATCATCATCAATTGGTACCTGGCTTTCAAATTGGTGGGTTGCTAGTGGTGCATAAGCGCGTTCTAGTGCTGATGGCACCACCTGACTGGTAAATGCTTGGGTAGGTTGCGGTGCATAGGCACGTTCTAGGGCGGAAGGCACACCTTGGCTGACTGCTTGGGTTGGTTCTGGTGTGTAGGCACGCTGGAATGCAGATGCTACCGGACTGGTAGGTTCGGGACTGCTAATCTGTGCGGCTGGCATTGGTGTCGGCGCGACTTTGGGAGCAGCAGTCGCGGCTCTCCCACTATGTTCCTGCTGAAATTCAGGATACAATTGACCGATCGCGAGATAAATTACTTTAGCGATATCAATATATTGCTTAGGCTTGTTAACAGTCTTAACCAGATTTTGCAGCAATAATCTAAATCGGTCTAGTGTCTGATGTTCTCTAATAATCTGTTCGATTAGGTACTGAAAATTAATGGAGTTTAAATAGTCAGTATCTTTTTCCCATCTACTAGTACACAGGCAATACAGCATCTTCTTAATCCGAACTGTCTCTTGATGTCTGTCCAAGTAGTTAACGACTTGTTGAAGTAAGTTGGGGTCATTAATCTTCATGAAGTTAACCAGCTTTATATCTAAATTTTAGTCGAACAATAATACGATTTATATACTTCCCCTAACCAAAGTTGCCAAGGGAAATTATTATATTCTGATGGTTGTGACGCAAAAGAATTGATCTCAGAAATACCTAACTCTCGATTTGCGTTAGCGCAGCCGCTACCTACACGGCTATTTAAGCAATTTTAATTCTGATAACTCTCCATATTGTTCCCACCAGAGCAGCCGAGCTAACTAATAAATCAAATTTAGAACGAACATTTTTAACTAATTAACTTTCGTACAATGTAGGAATTAATTCCTAGCTCTCATCGCAGACACCTGGACATGGCTCCAAATGGCGCAAACTCCCATCCCTATGGGTATCAACGATTTGGCTTCACACTGCTACTCATCGGTCAAATTTGGCTACACTTAGTGCAGGGTAAGACTTGCTGGCGGAAAATTTCAGAACATCTGTTCAAAACTGGCCCAGCGTCAATGATTCCAGTCCTCTTGGTGAATGTGATGGCGGGGATGATTTTTACGATTCAGACAGCTAGACAGTTGGAGTCCTTGGGGGCGATCAATTCGGTTGGGGGTGCGTTTGCCCTGGCATTTTGTCGAGAGCTAGCGCCAATTCTGACGGCGAGCGTAGTTGCGGGACAAGTCGGTTCGGCATTTGCCGCAGAAATTGGCGCGATGAAAGTCACCGAACAGATCGATGCACTATATACGCTCAGAACCGATCCGATCGATTATCTGATCTTGCCACGAGTAATTGCCTGTTGTGCAATGGTGCCGATTTTAATCATCTTGGGTTTAGTGTTTGGGATCGGTGGTGGTATCTTCGCCGCAGCTCAACTTTATCAAGTACCCCCACCAGTTTTCTTGGATTCAGCCCGCAGTTTTTTAAAAACCGCCGATTTAATCAATTTAGGCTTAAAAGGTATCCTGTTTGGTGATGCGATCGCTACAATTAGCTGTGGCTGGGGGATGACGACTTATGGCGGGGTCAAGCAAGTCGGTGAATCAGCGACAGCAGCGGTAGTAATCTCTGGAGTGGGCATTTTTGCGATCGATCTGGCTATCTCTTTACTAATGGGAGATTCGCCAATCGGTAAGCGGGTTTAATCGAACTGCCCCACATCCAAATTTGGTAGCAGGGTGGTTTCGGACACCAGCAGAAAAATTTTGCAGAAGCCCGCTCTCACAGGAGAAACTGACGTTAAATAAAACTATTCTTCGTCAACAATAGTTAACTCTGGAAGATTCCAAAATGGCCCACTGATAGGTGAATAGTCAATCCCTTTAACCCGATTTTTAATTGCTGAGAATGACAAAGAGTTAACCAAATAAATACATGGCAAATTTTCTTGAGTAATTTTCTGAGTCTCAATGTAGATTTGACGACGTTTTTCTTCATTTAGCTCTTGTGCTGCTTGAATATAGAGCTGCTCAATCTTCTTTTCCCAGTCAGCAATCTCACGGTTAGTAATCTGCGGTTTTCCGGTTTGAGGTTTGAGATTGAACAAGTGAGAACCACCATCTACTGACCAAAAATTAGCTCCATCATTAGGCTCGATGCCACCAGTAAAACCAATTAATAAGCTATCCCATTTGAGTGAATTATCAATTCGATCGATTAACAGACTAAAAGCAATCGGTGTAAAATCTACTTCAATCCCAATTAAGGCTAGATCTTGTTTGATTTGAGTACCCAATGCTTCACGAATTTTGTTGCCAGTATTAGTTATAAGGCTAAATCTAACTAAATTACCGCGATCATCAGTTAGTTTATTTTGGTCATTATATTTGAATCCCCCAGCGGTAAATAGTTCCTTCGCTGTTTGGGGATTGTAGTCATAAAATGGCAGTCCTTGTTCGCGTGATAAATAGTACGGGCTAGGTACAGATATCGGCGAGTCTTGAGGCGCGCCTAGTCCTCGATAAATATTATTAATCATCCGTTGACGATTGATACCATAGGCGATCGCTTGACGAAATTTAACGTTATTAAACCAGCGTGACTTGATTGGATCTACTAACGGTTTACCATCTCTCTCGCCTTGGTTGAGATTGAAAGACATGAATGTAGTTCCAGTTGATGGCCCACCACTATAGATTTTGTAGTCGCCTTTTTGCTCTTCTTTTTTTAGTAAGGAGAAGAAATCAGGCGAGACACCATATGAATCCAAGCCACCGGATCTAAATTGAACCAATGATGTATCGGTAGATTCAACAATTTGCCAAACTATTTTTTCAATATATGGTTGCTGTCTGCCCTGAGCATCTTTGCGCCAGTAATAAGGGTTTTTCTTGAAAACCAGCCGTTCTCCAGGTGTGTAAGTATCTAGCGCAAAGGCACCATTTGATACTAGCTCTTTAGGGTTAGTATTAATCCCCCAAGTGCTCAAGAATAGTGGTTTCCCTTGACTGTCTTTTTGTGTAATAGTCGAGC
>JANNDQ010000045.1:0-1645 GCA_031387965.1 Chamaesiphon sp. OTE_75_metabat_567 | reverse complement strand
CTGATATCCCTACCGTCGAAGGATA
Organism: Chamaesiphon sp. OTE_75_metabat_567; assembly: GCA_031387965.1. GTDB lineage: Bacteria > Cyanobacteriota > Cyanobacteriia > Cyanobacteriales > Chamaesiphonaceae > Chamaesiphon. Next base: position 1,620 of record JANNDQ010000045.1, on the reverse strand, counting down.
TTGACTTATTTATCTCTGCCATTAGGTTGTCCTTATTTTTGCTTGTCTTCTTCTCTTGCTGTTTGCGATCCTAGCATTCTTGGCGGCTGGTGGGAGATATTTTTTGGTAAGTCAACCCTACTTATCCCTTAAATTAATAATTCTTAATTGAGAGTTATCTCGATCGCAATGGGTAAGTTAAGGAATAAGTCGTATTGAATTTTGTAAAAATGTCCAACCTCAGCCATCGTCTAGGGATTGCCATTTCAGTATCCATATTGGCAGTTGTGTTGCCTTATCCAGTCATCGCCAAGCCCCAGCAGCGATCCAAACCCGTCCTCACCAGTCAAGTCACAACCAAAACTGCGGTAGTCGTCACTGGATCTCGACAACCAACCGAAGCAATCCTCGCGAATATTCGGCTCAAATCATCGACTCCCACTAAACTTGGTAAAGCTTCCATTCGGTCAGTTGTGATGATTAAGCCAGTTGCTCGGAAAGCCAAAGCAATCAAACATATCAGTGCCGATCGATTTTCGCAAGGTACTGACACTTTCACTAGAGCTAATCAACCTAATCGTCGCACCAATAAATCATCAGGGATCGATCGATGGGTAGACTAGATCTTAGATTTAGATATATTTAATTCACTCAACTTCTGGTACTGGGATTGATTTGCTATTGTAGCGGCTCATCGCTTTTTCCATGCCTTGCTTGAGACTCATTTCGATCGAGTCATTCACTAGATAGATTACTTCATTAACGATTGGTGTTTCTACTGCCGAAAACTTACCGAGGACATGAGATATTGTGTCTTTCTCTCCCGCACTTTTACCAATTCCGATTCTAACTCTCGGAAAATTTTGAGTGCCTAGATGGGAGATAATCGATTTCATTCCATTGTGTCCACCAGCCGAACCTGACAGTCGCAATCTAATTTTCCCCAGTGGTAAATCCAGATCGTCGTAAACTACTAAAACAGACTCTGGCGATAGCTTAAACCAATCCAACATCGATCGGACTGATTGACCAGAAAGATTCATGAAAGTCTGTGGTTTTAGTAATCTAATCTTCGCATTATTACTCCCAAATCCTTCGCCCGCAATCCCTTGAAATTGCTTACGATCGCTAAAGCCAATTTGCCAGCGTTTAGCTAAACTATCCAATACATCAAATCCAACATTGTGTCTAGTTTGGGCATACTTAATGCCAGGGTTTCCCAAACCAACAATTAACTGGGGAATTACTAATTCGTCACTCATAAATGGTGGATGGTGGATAGTGAATAGATCTGTAGGTTGGGTTGAAGAATGAAACCCAACACGCTCAACTAGAGTTCAAGCTTAGGAAAGTAGATATCGCGTAGGGTGGGCACTGCCCACCATCTAGGGTTTAGGCTTAATCTTAAGATCTAAGCCTGGACAATCTTACCCGATCGAACGTGCAAAATTTGAGATGAGTCTAACCATTTGGCATCAAATGCTCCCAAATGAGTAGTGGTAATTAGGGTTTGAAATCGATCTTCGATCACGCTCAATAATTGATTCTGGCGCGTCAGATCGAGTTCAGCTAAGACATCATCGAGGAGTAGTAAGGGTGGCTCACCGACGATTTGTTCGATTAGTTCTAGCTCGGCTAATT
>JANNDQ010000040.1:0-6580 GCA_031387965.1 Chamaesiphon sp. OTE_75_metabat_567 | reverse complement strand
TTACCTGTCTGGGGGTCTCGATCGCCCAACCGTACCGTTTCCTTCTCACGGGCGATAATACTAAAGGCTGGTAAGTCGGCAATAATCCGCACAACCACCATGTGAACTGAATTAGTGCCAATATCGATCGCCGCAATAATCGGATCTGCGGGTGTACGACTATCGATCGTGGTTGAAGACTCTACTACTACTGCATTTACCATGGGGATTTTCAACCAGGTGAGAGGATTCTTGTCATTCCAGACAAGTCGATTAAGAAAGCAGTACTAACTCTAATTTACCTTGATGCTGCCTCCCAATCCAAACTTTATCTCATCGGTGAACTCGATTCCAGCGAGATCGATTGTCACAGCGCAGATACAAATGTCTCAATATCACTTTAGAAGCAGAGGATTACCAAAAATACCCCGATCGAATCCGAGTTCGTTGTTCCACTGGATCGTGATCTAATGTATATTCGCGGGTAATTACGCCCTGAGCGCGTAAATTAGCAACCTCACTTTCGGCAACTTCGGTATCAGTAGATAATAAAATCACCTGTTGACTAGCAGCCGGAAAATAACGTTCGATTAAATTAGTCCGATGTGATGAATCTAATCGTCCTAACGGTGTATCGATCGCAATTGGCAGTTGTCTTCCTGATACTCGCGCTAGTCCCCATAATAATGCAATTGCTAACAGTTGTTTTTCACCTGCGGAGAGTCGATGCTTGGGTAGTAATTTACCATCCCCATCGTAGAGAGAGAGCGTAAAGGTGGTACTGTCGATCGTCACCCGCTGTACAAGTTCAGATTTGTGCAATAAATACCGAAAACATTCGGTGACTTGATTTTCAAGTTTATTGATTTTTTTGAGAGTTAGTTTTTCTTTGAACACTTGTAATGTTGCCTTGACTTTGGCAACAGAATCAATAATATGCTGATCATTTTTGAGTTTAATATTAGTTTCGGTATATGTTGCTAATTCTTGCCTAGTATTAATGATGATGCGATCGAGTTCTAGATAGCGGCGATTGCTACTGATCTGATCGGCTTTGAGTTGAGATACCAGTTCGCGGGCGGTAGATTCTTGGAGTTTAAGTCGGGTATATTCTTCTGGTGATGCAGCTGTGGCTATTTGTCGATCGAGAATATCTAAGTCAGCTGTTAGTTTAGTTAGTTGAGCTTGGATTTCACTAGTTTGTTGCAGATCTCGATCTAGATCATATTTGAGAATACTATCTAACTGATTGACTACTTCAATGTCTACACCTAGATAGACAGATTTATCCGGTCTAATCTCCTGAATCAAACTTTGATTTTCACGTTCTAGAAATGCTTGAATATCAGTAATCTGGCTTGGTAAAACTGCTTGTTTGTGGAGATATTCGAGCAATCGACGATCGCGATCGATCAATAAATCCAGAGCAGCTTTACCCTGCTGATGTCGTAACTCAATTGCTCCTTGGGTTTGAATTTGAGTCAGTAATGGTGTGATTAGTGACAAAGGCAAACTACCTGCGGCAAGATTGCTAAGCTGCTGACGCTGCTGTTCGATTTGAGTTTGGATTAGTTTTGACTCTAGGTTCAATTCTTTGCTTTGAGCGGCAATTTTACCTCCTTCCTGCACGAATTTATCAAAAGCTTGTTCTTCTTGATCGATCGCTACTTTTAACTTTTCATCAATCTTGACTAATTCTACTGCTATAGCTGCTAATTCTAATCGCTCTTGCTCTAATTGAGCTTCAATTTTATCGATCGCTGCTAACTGTTTAGTAGTTGCGACATCTTTCCGTTTTCTACTAACTAATACATCCAAATCCACTGCCAGTCGTTCAGCTAGTTCTAATCCTAATAATGATTGAATTGCATCAAACACACCCACAGGCGGAGTTTCCTGCTCTGCTAATTCCTTGACTTGCTCACCATCAAATAGAAATAAATTAGAAATTCCCAACGGTAATAAATTCTCAATATACTCATCCCAAGTATTTAAGAGCATTTTATCAGCCCAATCGTTCACGAGAATTCCGAGCGTATCCTTTCCATCTTTAGGATTGCGTTCCCAATATCTCACAATTCGGATATCGCGGAGATCGCCATCTTCAGCTACCTGAAATGCCAATTCAATTCGAGCTTTTGTGGCTAATGGTGTCTGGCGACTGACACATTGATCGAGAAAGTCACCATAGCTCAAACTTCCCCTGGTTGAACATTGCGCGCGCACACCATATAAAGCCAACCTAATCGCATCCATAATCGTCGTCTTGCCCCCACCATTCATCCCACCGATCAGAATAATTGGACGACTCTCTGCCGATAAATCTGGTAATAAATTAATAGTATTCTTACCCAAGTAAGAACCAAAGTTTTCTAAAACCAATTCGCGGAATAGCATAGTTGTCTGTGATGGAGCCTATTTAGTCGATCTTACCAATTGTTGGGGGTTAATTCTGTCGCTACTTCAAAACCGATCGCAATCCTACTGAAGTTGATATTAGTAACGTTACCCTGTAGGAGCATCTAGCAGCTAATCTTGTCTCAGAACTTTTCAGGAACGATCGATCCAGTCAGTGTAGTAATAATTGAGGCTGGTGGATTGTCATCATGCCGAAAAAGATTTATTTTTTGTGTGTGAGGCATAAGCAATGGAAAGTACCAGATCGCGTTATCAATTTCCCCAATTATTTGCTGGATTAGCTTTATTATCCGCTGCACTGATCGTCAGTTCATCCCTCTGGGCAGGAGCCATTCGGGGCATGAAACGAGTAGATGATGCGCTGCTGATTACTGGCTCGGCAAAAAGACCGATTAGAGCTGACTATATTGTCTGGAAAGTATCGCTTTCCAGTCAACAGCCTACCACGCAAGCAGCTTATCAAGAGCTAACAGCGAGAATCGATCGCGTCCAGCGCTATCTCAAAGCAGCAAAAGTACCTGAGTCCGAAATTTCTCTAGAGTCGCTCGAAACATCCACAATTCCCGAACTAAATGTAGCTACCGGAAGAGAAACAGGCAAAACACTTGCCTACAAACTAAGCCAAAAATTGGAAATCAGATCGAATCAAGTCGATCGATACTCTAAGCTATCGCAGCAAATTACGGAACTAATTAATGAAGGAATTCCCCTCAATTCCGAGCCACCAGCATATCTGTACAATGAACTGAGTAAGCTACGGATCGAGATGGTGGCAGAAGCTACCAAAGATGCTAAAGCCAGAGCTGAATCAATTGCCAAGAGTACTGGCAATCGGGTAGGTGGTGTCCGCAGTGCCGATACTGGCGTATTTCAAATCACTGCTCGGAACTCAACTGAGGTAAGTAGTGAAGGTAGATATGATACTAGCTCAATCGAGAAGGATATCACGGCAGTGGTATCGGTGAAGTTTGGGATCGATTAGGCTCACAGCAATTCATCCATCAACTGCATCACTTGAATGGCACCGTCGGATAACCTGTCCGATGGTGACAGCATAATTTGGGATTCCAATATTCCTTTGAGCGCAATTAGCTTCAGACTATTTTCGGCATGGGTTTGGGCGATGGGTACGGCTGCTGGCAGATACCCAATTGCCCCTAAATCGGACAGGAGCGCCCTCCTAACTTGCAAATCGTGGTTGCACAAAGCCTGCACCAATCGATCGCCGCAGGTGGCATCCTGGGTGAGCTGGTACATCGCTCTTAATCCAGCCGATTGAATTCGGGGAATTGGATGTTCGAGAAATGGTTGAATTAGCGGTACTGCCGCTGTGGCAGAGAGTGTCCCTAATGCTTCTAAAATTGCGTCATAGGGTTGAGAAAAATCTTCGCCGTTTGGTAGCAGTTTGCCATCTTCAACAGATGCAGTTAAGAACTGCATTAGATGCGGAATACACTTGGGATCTCCCAACATTTCCAGAGCTTGTGCCGCAGCTTCCCGAACGTAAAAATCGCTACAATTCAAGCATTCAATTAAAGCAGGCACAGCCTGAAGATCGGCTAATTTACCCAAAGCTCTAGCAGCACTGCGGCGTAATGGATAACCGCCTTCAGGAGTACGATCTGCATCATCTTGCAAGGCGGCAATTAATCCTTGCACAGCCGCCGGATCTTTAACCCGAAATTTTCCTAGCCACCAAGCTGCATGTGCCCGTAAGCCTAGATCCTCACTCTGAAGATTCTCGATCGCTTGGGGGATTGTGAGCGTTTCACCAGCCTGAATTGGTGATTCGTTATCCATAATTATTAATTATTAAATAGCTATTCATTATTAAATATAACGTGCTTTTTTCCAAACTAGCCGCACATATCTCTTGATCGTGCTATTGTAGTATTAATAATCAAAAAATGAGAGGATTAAGTTAAGCTAAAGATCAGGATTAAGAAGAAGATTATTAATTATCTTAGTAACTAAAAAATAAATTATTTACTATATTGATAAAATCTTCCACCTAATTTTAGCCATCTATTATGTGGATTCAATATGCTTTGTTTAGCTCCATGTTATGGTCAATAGTTCATCTTCTTGATGAGCATTGTGTGGACAAAATCTTCAGTAAACCCTGGTTAGGAGTGATCACTAGTTCAGGAATCTCTGCTGGTGTCTTCTTATTAGTACCGATTTTAAACATTCCGATAATAATTCCCCCTTGGGAGATTTTACTTACTTGCTTTGCGACTGGTGCGATTATCCAACTGAGTCAATTTTTCTACTTTCGAGCGCTAGATTGCAGTGATTCTGGAACTGTAGCTGCCTACTGGAATCTCACCCCAATTTTTTTACTAGCGATTAGTTATTGGCTATTTGGATATTTAATTACTGGCAATAATTATGTTGGCGTTGCTTGTTTGATTGTCGCTTCAGTAGGACTGTGTTTGATCGATAAGTTTGGTAATCGGTGGGATACACTATATCTAATGTCGATCGCAGCTGGACTTCAGACAGTTGTGGTATTAATCGAAAAATATATCTTTGAGCAGACTGATTTTTTAGGAGCTTTCTTGATGATTGTGGCAGGGATGGCTGTCAGTGGATTAGCTTGTTTAATAATTCCCGCAGTTAGACGGACGCTAATCCAGGACTTACCTAAAATCAACGCAGCTTTACCGATATTTATCGCGATCGAATTAATTAATTTAGTTGCGCTTTATAGTGGACAAATAGCAGTCAAATTAGGCGTTCCAGTTCTAGTTTCGGCAATTGAAGCTTCCACACCAGCCTACGCTTTTGGACTGTCTTTATTGATTGCGACGTTGCGGGGGCAAATTGATGGTGAAACTCGGCAGAAGTTACCGATTAAGTGGGGACTAGTAGGGTTGATGATGGCGGGTGTCTGGTTGATTGGAACAACTAGCCCAAATTAACTCCATAAAAATCGCCCTAAGTCAATTCACATCACCAACGAAACCGCAAGTGGCAGGAACAGACTTAGGGCTAGCCGAGTGACTAGCTCAGAGCATTGACAGCATAATCTAAGTAAGAATTAGCTTCGACCGCAGCATCACCAGACAAACCGTGGTTAGCCTTGATGTACTTGAGAGCTTCAACATACCAGCTAGGAGACAGATCAAAAGTCTTATTGATTTCTGCCAAACCACCCAGGAGATAGTCATCCATTGGGCCAGTACCACCGACAACGAGACAATAAGTTACCATGCGGAGGTAGTAACCGATATCGCGCACACACTTCGCTTTACCAGTAGCGGTAGCAGCAAAGTTAGGGCCTTGCATGGTGGTGGTGTAGGGAAATTTTTGGTACACAGCGTTAGCTGCACCGTTAGCTAAGGATTCAGCATTAGCTGTTAATCCTTTGGCTGCTGCTAAACTAGCACCAGCTTGACGGAAGCGCCCAAAGGCAACTTGGATTTCGGTGCTGCTCAAAAAGCGACCTTGGGAATCTGCGGTAGCGACTGCTTCGGTTAATGGTGTTTTCATGTTTTAGCTCCAGTAATTTAGTGAATAGCGATTCGCGCTCGTCGGGTTCCCCGACGGTTTAGCGAATCAAGACAGTGGATAGTAATTTAGTGGATAGTGGATAGTGGATAGTTAAATGTTTGAATTTGTGAGGGTGGGCACTGCCCAGCCTACGTCTATTCACTATTCACTATCCACTATTCACTAATTAAGCAACTGCTGCTGCTGCACGATCAAAGTAACCAGCAACTTCAGAAGTCAACGCGCTACAATCACCGTTGGTGATGTTGGCTTTGTCAGACATGATCGCGATTGCTGCGTCTTTCATCTTCTGTACGCCTGCGGCAACAGATGAACCTGGGGTACCTAGTGCGAGGTATGTTTCACGTAGTCCATTTAAGCATCGATCGTCCAGAACGGATGCGTCTCCGGCAAAGATGGCGTAGGTGACGTAGCGGAGGATGATTTCCATGTCACGTAGACATGCTGCCATCCGGCGGCTGGTGTATGCGTTGCCACCTGGTGCAATCAGGTTTGGCTGATCCGCAAATAGGCTTCGCGCTGCGTTGGCGACGATTGTGGATGAGTTACTGGTGATCCGGTTGACGGTATCCATCCGTTTGTTGCCGTCTGCTACCATTGCTGCTAGTGCGTCTATTTGTCCGACGCTGAGGTACTGTCCTTGTGCGTCTGCTTGTGCAACAACTTT
>JANNDQ010000033.1:0-18124 GCA_031387965.1 Chamaesiphon sp. OTE_75_metabat_567 | reverse complement strand
AATTAGCAAATAAGGGAGAATGAAAATCAGAATTCCAATGGCACAAACAGAAATTAAAAATATCGCCATAACTATAAATCTTCTCTATCCGTATATATTACATTCTCATCTCCATTCAAGTGCAGTCTAACCATTCAAATGTAGCGGAAGGACAAAAGCCACTGGTGCTGAGATTCGTAGGTTGGGTTGAGCTAAAGCGAAACCCAACGAACACACAAACATCTTAGAAATGTTGGGTTTCATTCTTCAACCCAACCTACAGATCTATTCCTAATCGATGCAATTGTGCGATCAAAAGTCTCCAGATCCAATCAGATAATCATAATTGCCTCTGCCAACAGATCGATTCAACGTGGCGATAATTCGATCGGGAGAATCATGTGGCCCGTTGATATAATATGGTTTACCATCTTTCCCAAATTCGATTGGAGTCAGATCGTCTAGGCGTACACCCAAATGGGGTTTTGCCTGTGTAAAATCTGGGTGTGGCTCGAAACCTAATCCAGCCGCATATTCTAATGCACCAAAGACGATCGATTGAGCTTGTATTAGTGTTATTTCTTCAAAATCTTCACCAAAATTATGGGACGTAAATTTGACCGTTGCTTCATATTCTAGTCGATCCATTTTTTTCGGCGGCAGCGCATCTTTTACTCCCAGGCACCAATAATCTACCAGATAACTACAAACTACTAATTTCTGTCGATCGATCCGAGCAATAAATACTTGGGCGAATCCATTTAAGTTACCAGTGAATTTGGGGCGACTAGTTGCAAGGATATCGGCGACAGAACTATTTACCAGGCAATTATACAGTGGCGCGACTTCTCCTCGCGCAGCTCGATCTAGTGCCAGCGTTGCAGCTTGTTGGCGGATCACCTCCGTTACTTCCGCTGGACGCAACTTTAAATTGCGAGCAATTTGTTTAGGTGAGAGATTTAAACTACGAAGGCGACTAATCTCTTGAATCTGTTCGGGAGTCATTATCAAAAATGATTGTTTCAATCCAGATTATCTCGATCGTACACAGAAAGTCCTCAAAATTTTAGAATTATTTACCATCTGCGGTGAATCAATGCCCAAATGACGGCGAAGGAAACCCACCGCTCACAAGTATTGCCGATCCTTAACATTACCGAATATAAACTCTACAGCAGCAGCCAAATTATCAACAATTAGATCGGGTTGATATTGCTTCAATCGATCGAGATCGCGAATTCCAGACAGCACTCCAATCACTCTGATTCCATGCGTCTGAGCCGCGATGATATCGGTTTCGGTATCACCAATCATCCAGGTATTTGAATCGGGTTTCAACTCTGCCAATGCTTGCGTCATCAGTTGAGTTTTATCTTTAATATCACCTTGTTTCTGATAGTTATCAGCCAGACAGTAACGACAATCGGACGGGAAAAAGCGATCGAGACTATATTCCTCAAAAGCCACATTTAGTTCGCAGGTGCGGCGCAATGTCATCACGATTAACTCGGCTTTAGATGCTTGAATCTGTTGGAGGGCTGAAATCGCGCCTGGGACGACTCGATCGAATGATAAGTACTGTAATTGATGGGCGGTGCGATCGCGCAGGTTCTTAAATTCTTCTGATTGAGCTGCTGTCAATCCTGATTTGATCCCTATCTGTTGTTCGGAAGTTCGCGCTCGTTTATCTGCCCAGAATTCAGCTTTGGTCAGGATTTTGATCGACTGATTCGGCGCTCTGACTTGTGCTAAACAAAGCTGATAAACATGATAGTATCGATCAGACAAATCCATAATTGGCCCATCAAAATCGGTAATAATTCGCATCGAGTTCGATTTTTAGTCAAGCTTTAAAGTTGAGCTGCTAGCTCGCATCTTCCAATACATGTCGAGTACTATTCCACGTCCAGATCCCCGCGATCGTGACGATGATACTCACACCCCATAAGACTGGCTGTAGCCCAAACCGATCAGTCAGAGGTCCAGTAACAATTAGGGGAACTGCGATCGCAATATTAACAGCATTATTTTGAAATCCAAATACTTTGCCACGCATTGATTCTGGAGTTTTTTCTTGGATTAATGTCTGCATTGGTACAGCAACTAGTGAAGCTCCCAGACCTAAGATACCAGCGCACAATAGACCAATCCAAACATTATTCACAGATGTAAATATTGCCAGTACAATACTCATGCTGATAAATCCAATTAGTGGCAATGAGTTTTGTTGTAATCTGCTACCCCAATGTCCTAAAATTCCGGCTCCAAGGACTAAACCAATCCCCATTGCTGCTACTAGAAATCCAAACTGTTCGGGTTTTAATTCTAATTCAGAGGTAAGTTTAATTGAGAGAATTGGTAAGGCAGCGATCATTGAAAATAGCACAGCTAATTGCAACATCGCATTTAAGAGGATTTTGTTGCTGCGAAGATACTTTAGTCCGATCTTCATTTCATTCCAGGGATTAATTCTGAGCGGATGTTTGCTATCATCGATCTCCTCGTTGACTCGGACAAATTGCCCTAAACCAGCAGCAATAAAGTAAAGTGTGGCAACTAAGACTTCTTGCGCACCATTTTTACTGATATTAGTTGCGGCAGTTAATATTGGCTCGCCAATTGCAAAACCGACGATCAGTGAAGCCATTGTTGTCGTTGTGAATAGTGCATTTGCTGTTAATAAATGTTCAGGTTTAACAACAAGCGGGATTGCTGACTGCTCTGCTGGTGCAAATGCTTGAGTTACCGTTGAAATAATAAAAGTAATTAATAATAGAATGGGAAACTCTTTCGGTAAAATCGGCAATAACAGAATCATAAAGCCGCGAAAAATATCCGAGAATACCATGATCTTTTTCTTGGGATATCGATCGACAAAGATTCCTGCTGCTGCACCAAAAAGAATCGCCGGAATCGTCGATGCAACCATCAAATATGAGCTAGAAGATGCCGCATATTTAGCTGGAACATTGTAGCTAGTTAATAATGCGATCGACATTACCAACAGGACTTTATCAGCAATCTGTGAAACAATTTGTCCAGTCCATAAGAACAGGAATTGACGATTTCTGAGTAGAGCCTTAAATCCACTCGCCTCTGTAGGTGTTTTTGCAGGTAACATAGGCAAATAGGTAACGGGAGACGGGATAAGGGGGTAACGAACATCTGTAGCGATTGTACCTACTTATGGGTCGTAAAGTTTAGAGTAGTGTGACGGTTAATCTAGTGGACAGTCGATCAAGGATCGGAGATAGTAAATAGTAAGTATTAATTCCTCCAACGTCGCCAATGAACTCTACCATCGCCTATTTGACTACTCAACTCGATCGAGCGATTGTTGCCGCCTTGGGGGCTGATTATGCTGGCACAGATCCCTTAATTGGATTATCGAGCAATCCTAAATTTGGAGACTATCAGGCAAATATGGCGATGGGATTGTCTAAGAAGTTAGGACAACAGCCGCGTATGATTGCTCAATCGATAGTCGATCATCTCGATGTGGCAGAAGTTTGTGAAGTTCCACAAATAGCTGGGCCAGGATTTATTAATTTTACTGTTAAACCTAGTTATTTGGTTGCCCAACTGCAAGCAATCCAACGAGATCACCGTTTGGGCGTACCTGTGGCGGAGAAATCACAGCGGGTAATAGTAGATTTTTCGAGTCCAAATATTGCTAAGGAAATGCACGTTGGGCACCTCAGATCGACCATTCTTGGTGATTGTATTGCGCGGCTGCTAGAATTTCGGGGGCATGATGTACTGCGGCTCAATCATGTTGGTGATTGGGGTACCCAATTTGGGATGTTGATTCTTTATCTGCGGGAGGCTTATCCCGATGCTTTGATTACTGCTGATGCCCTAGATTTAGGCGATTTGGTTGTTTTATATAAACAAGCTAAACAACGATTTGATCAGGATCTAGAATTCCAATCAGCAGCAAGAAAAGAGGTCGTGAAATTACAAGCAAAAGATCCAGATACTATCAAAGCCTGGAATCTGCTGTGCGATCAATCGCGGCGAGAATTTCAGGTGATTTATGATAGGCTAAATATTCAGATTGCCGAGCGCGGCGAATCTTTTTACAATCCTTATTTAGCGGCGGTAGTTGATGATCTGCGCGGATTAGGATTGTTAGTTGAGAGTGACGGCGCACAGTGCGTTTTTCTAGATGGATATATCAATAGAGATGGCGATCCTTTACCATTAATTGTGCAGAAAACTGATGGTGGCTATAACTATGCAACTACAGACTTAGCCGCGATCAGATATCGGATTAATAGTGATCGAGCCGATCGAATTATTTATATCACTGATGCCGGACAATCGGATCATTTTGCTCAGGTATTTCAGGTAGCTAGATTAGCAAAATGGGTTCCTGCACAGGTAGAAATTACCCACGTCCCGTTTGGATTGGTATTGGGTGAGGATGGTAAGAAAATCAAGACTCGATCGGGCGAAACTATTAAACTCAAAGAATTACTCGATGAAGGTATCGATACCTTCCGCCAAGATTTGGAGACAAGATTAGCCGCAGATCAAAGAGTAGAAACTCCAGAATTTATCGCGAGTAGTGCCGAAATTGTTGGTTTAAGTGCTGTTAAATACGCTGATCTGAGTCAAAATCGGTTGAGTAATTATGTCTTTAGTTATGACAAGATGCTGGCATTGCAAGGCAATACTGCACCTTATATGATGTACGCCTATGTGCGAGTTCAAGGAATTAAACGTAAAGGTGGCATTGACTTTGATAATCTTGGCGATAACGCTCAAATTATGCTCAACGAAGAACTAGAACTTGCTTTAGCCAAACAGCTACTGCAATTAGGATCGATTATTACTGAAGTCGAACGAGATTTACTTCCAAATCGGTTGTGTCAGTATCTATTTGAACTTAGCCAGAAATTCAACCAATTCTTTGATAAGCATTCTGTGCTTCAAGCCGAAGAGCCAATCCGAACTTCAAGATTAATTTTATGCGATCTAACTGCTAAAACATTGAGATTAGGCTTGGATTTGTTGGGTATTCCAGTATTAGAACGGATGTGATTGTTGTTGATTTTAAATATTGCGTTAAAATATGGTTACTAGTGTCTTTGTGGATAGTGAATGGTGGATAGTGGGATTGAGTAATTTTTGAGACTATCTACAAAATAGCCGCAACAGGTTAAACTGTTGCGGCTATTTGATGAGATTGAAGGATAGATTTATGCAGATATTTTCAAGATTTGCTCAAATTAAAATCCTAATCCCCTAATTGACTATTGCATAAAGATAACAACATGCCAGCAATCCCGATTTTACTTGCTTCCAATACCCAATAAATCGCGTGCATCTGGTTCATTTCCGCTGGAATGGATTTTGTGGTTTCAAATACCTCTAAATTGAGACCTAATCCGCTCATTTGGGGTGTCAGGATAAAAGTATAGCTTAGAGCGATCGCCATCAACATCACGGCACCTACGAGTAGTTTGCGCTGGCTATCCACACGAGGGCGAGCTACTTTGCTCAATGCCCAAATACTACTTAGCGCCGCCGCTGCACATAGTAACTCAATCCGATTGAAAATCCAGAAAATGCTATAGCTTGCTGAGGCAAAGCCACTCCCTTCCATCATTCCGGTTGCCCACAGGGTTGGCATGATGACTAGATCCAGAATTAAACTACCGCTCAGCCAGAAGCCCAGACTGCCAATGGCGATATTCTGCCATAACTTTAATGGAGTCTCATCGAGTGAAAATCTGTGATTGTGTCCACCGTTAAATGCTTGTGTCATCTGAATCTACCTTTTTAATCAACTCTCACTATTCAGGATAACTTATGAGATTGATAAGTAGTACTAATTTTTGTGTCGCAGTTTCAGGTAGTTGGGCTGCTAACTACCTCTAAATAGCGATCTTCAAGCAGAAAAGAACTTTGATCAAATTTTACTACCCAATAATTCCCAGGTTTGCGATCGGTAATTAGCCCAATCTTACCTAGCTCTATGCAGCTGGGTGAGCGCAGCATTGGCATTGGGTCGGCTGTTTTTAGATATGCAGGTAGCGCAATTACTCGGATAGTTGCACCAATGTTAAATTCTTGAGACATAAGTTATTAACTATCCATCATTTGTGAACTTTAGCAATATTTAATCTTGGTCAAGATATCAGCCCAAGTGATTCCGGCTAGAGTCGGTAAGACTAGATCTGCTTGTGCCAACCTGTCATCAGGGCCGACACCTAGTACCCACATCCCCGCTGCGATGGCGGCGGCGACACCTGCGGGAGCATCTTCCACTACCAGGCAATGATTTGGTGAAACCGCCACCGACTCAGCCGCATACAGAAAAATATCAGGGGCAGGCTTGAGGCGCGGCACACTATGCCCGTCAGCAATAAAATCGAAAAAATGTCCAATTCCTAAGCGCTGTAAAACTAATTCAGCGTTTTTACTTGAAGATCCGAGCGCAATTTTCACACCAGATTTATGCAGTTCCATTAGTAAATTTTGGATACCTGGCAAAAGATGTTCGCTGTTGAGTTCGTTGATTAGTTCTAGGTAATAATCATTTTTTCGCTTTAATAACGGTTGGTGTTCAACTTGCGCAGGGAGGTGATTCTGGCGAGAATTGACCTGCCGTCCCAGTAGATAGCACAGGGCATCTTCCCGATTTAAGCCCAACATCCCCGCATCGTGAGTCAGTTTGTCAAAGGGAATGTGCTCCTCATCAGCTAATCGTTGCCATGAGAGGTAGTGATAGTAGACCGTATCGGTGATTACGCCATCAAGATCGAAGATGACTGCTGCGATGTGTGGATCGCGATCCAGTGTATCCATAGTTATTTGATGTCGATCATTGATCGCTTATAATGACCATCATAACTCGGAGGTCAGATCTGCATATTCATTATCCCCTCAGATCGTCCCTATTTTTGGATTCCCATCCAAACCAAAATTTTTATCTAGATCGTCAACTGAATTTACTCATCCCACAGATTAATATATGAGTTTACGCGACCAATTTAATAAAATCACTGGCAAAACCCAATTTGTCGTGTCCCGAATTTTTTTACATCTCGGTGGAGATGAAGTGTCCCCATTGCTTGGTATCCTCAATCAAGCTGCCAGACAAGCGATCGAAGCTGATGGCGATTTGACGATCGTCGGCGAAGGATTAGTTGAAATCTGTCAAAACCTACTACAGTATGATACCTACTGGCGATCGGCTGCCTATGTAGGTGATGTATTCTGGGATGAAGGTGGCGCTGGCGACTATGCCAATGAATTATTTACAGACTCAGCCGGACGATATCTAAGCGAACCCGACTTCAATGACGATCGATCCTCAAGCAGCAATCCAAACGCACCGCTAACTTTACCACCAACTCGCAACTTGATCTTGATGCTGACTGTAGCACTAGAAGGTGAGGAACCCAATATTGAGGCAGACTTATCAAATATGTCGGCGATGAAAACCGCTCTAAAATCCTTAATTAATCTTCACTATCAGGAACGTCTGCGGGCAATTTATATTCATTTTTCGCCAGCCCGATTTGGTGATGAACTTACTGACGATCAAGTACTCCAGAATTTCCCTGAGCTAATTCCGTTGTAAGTGGCAGTGGGTAAATAACTAGCCATCTCAACTTTTCAGTTTGCTAATTTGAGGCATTCGGTTAACACGATCTTAACGATCGGTTTACTCGTTCCATCCTTGCGCGAACTACCTGTTAAAATTAAGTATAAAAGCAGACAAGAATAACTGATTTC
This sequence comes from Chamaesiphon sp. OTE_75_metabat_567, assembly GCA_031387965.1. GTDB lineage: Bacteria > Cyanobacteriota > Cyanobacteriia > Cyanobacteriales > Chamaesiphonaceae > Chamaesiphon. Next base: position 10,396 of record JANNDQ010000033.1, on the reverse strand, counting down.
GAGTTAACTAGGATTGACCAATTGTCAATTCTGGCACCGAGCGAATTGTGAGATGTAAGTTGACCCGAGAATTAGCTAAAATAAAGAATCCAACAGTCATGAAATCAGCCTATATGTTACGTCGATTAGTGATAATTTTTATGGCTTTGACTTTATCGATCACTTCTGTAGCCTGTGGCTCTGGAACTGAAGATCGGTCATCTCAGGGGCAAGATCGATCGTCAACTAGTGCCGTCCAAAATCCAGCTGTTAGCAACAACACCAGTCAAAAGCCGATCGTTGATGGTAAGTATCCCGTCCAGCAAGCTACCTACAATGATGCAAATGGCGAATATACCCTGATGCTGCTAAATACACCTGCTGGTACGCCACCTGCATATCGCACCACCAATCTTCAGATGGCTCGGCTCACGGACGAAGAAGTCAAAGCTAGCGAAAAGGCTTATCTTAAATCAGACAAGGGTCAAGTTTCTCTGCATGTGCCAGAGGACTTTAAGGTGGAGTACGTTCACAACGTCACTCAATCTCAAACCAATCCTCAAACTGGACAAAGAGAAAGTGTCGTAGTTAGACAAGAATCTAGTTTCTGGAAGCCTTTTGCTGGAGCTGTTGCCGGACAAGTCGCCGGACAAGTCATCAGTAATATGTTCTTTAGACCTCAATACTATATGCCACCCCAATACAATTCAGGTGGGATGCAGGGCTATGGTGGCTACGGTAGCAACTACGGTCAAGCTGTCCAGAGTTATCAGACTCGGTACAATAGTCAACCACCAGCAGTAGTCAATCGGACGACACTGCGGACAACAGGACGATTGAACAATAACAGTAACTTCGGTCGGAGCAATATCAACAATAATACCAACCGAACCGTTGAGCGAAATCGCAGTACTGGTTCTGGGTTTGGGAGTAGTACACTCCGTCAATCCGACAGGTCTCGTCCAACAGTTCGTCCGTCTGGAGGCTCTAGTCGCAGCTTCGGCAGTGGTCGCAGTCGATCTGGTTCTGGTTTTGGTAGTCGAAGACGGTAAACTAGGTGTTAGGCTTTTTTCTTGTCCTAAAGCCTAATACCTAAAGCCTAAAGCCTAAAACCCAATACCCAATACCTAAATTATGGCAGTCAAGAAAGGAGATTCAGTGCGGGCGATCGCTAGTGTACTAGCAAATAGTCTAGAAGCAAAAGCCAGTGATCCTAGATTTCCTAAGTACTTATTTGAAACTAATGGTGAAGTGCTAGATCTGCGGGGTGACTATGCTCTAGTCAAATTCGGGCAAGTTCCAACCCCTAATATTTGGCTGCGACTAGAACAGTTGGAAAGCGTTTAGTAGTCTGGTATCTATTTTTAGATTTATCGACTACTTTTGCGATCGCAAAATACAATAAGAATGATGTCAATATTGGCATCACTCTATTAATCTTTAACTAATCCCTACTAGTTTTTATCACGAAGGAATTCGTTGAGCTGTCTGAGTGCGGCAGGGAGAATATTGAAAACTGCCCAACCAGCGGCGGCGGCGAGAGGTGCAAGAACGATCAAAAGTCGAAAGTCGAAGTCCATAGATATTTTTAATGATTAATTATTGTTTACTTACTTTAGCAGAATTAGGGGCTAGTATTAACCTCTTCTGTGATGGTTAGGGAAATTGTCCCTTTACCCCTAAGTAGCCCCACATTAGCACCTGGACAGATATAGCTCAAAGGCTGGTGTGCTGGAAATTTTTGCCAGATTGCCTCAACGCTGCGGAGTTGTCTCAGCCAATGAAAAGTTTTGGGGGTGCGAATTGGGATGGGTTCGCCTAATTGGTTCGGTAATAAATGTCTCCCTGTAAATAGCACCCCACCTACACTAGAATAATAAACACAAGCTGATCCAGGCGAGTGACCAGGTGTCCAGATCACATGTATGTTATCTTTAATATTAAATTTGTGCTGAAAAGTAGTAGTTTTGAGTTCTGGCAGTAAGTAAGCTTCTTGTTCTTGAATGATCACTTCACAGCTCAATCTGGTGGAAATAGTAGCGGCTTTGCCGATCCCACCCCGATGGGTGATTACAAGCCAGCTGACACCGCCACGATCGAGTATGAACTGTTGATTCACATCATTCCAGGCTGGGCTATCGATTAAGATATTACCCACTGGCGCGACGATGAGGTAGGCAGTACCACCCAAAGTATCGCGGTTAGGGGGAAAAGCAAAAATACCTGGCAGGATTTCTCTGGGCGGTTTACTACCAGGAGTTTTAGCAGGAGACGATGAATCTGACAAATTTGATGCTGGCAGCACAAGAATATTTACTGAGCTAGGACTAATATCTTATCAATTTTGGTGTCGGCAAGTATAGCAATAGTAGAAGCATCAGTAGCGAGTGTTCAAAATAAATCCATCGATCGACTAGCTTGATTGATTACTAATAATTTTATTCATGTGGTTGTCTTTGATCTTCATCTTAATTCTATCCGGCATTCTGACATACATAGTGCTCCGGCGCACAGTCAGCCGGATCGTGACAGTTCCACTCTGGATCTTGTGGGCAATCTTGATGGCTCCGCCAGTATTGACTGGAGCAACAGTGACTTGGAGTAAGCAGATTCCACCGCTACCTGTGGCAATTGGGATATGTTCGATTTGCTGGTTTGTCTACTGGCGATTACTGGCTTGGGGGAGACAAAAGCCTCGGATGCTCGACTCCAGTTTGCCACCTGCTGACGCTGTAAACAGTGACATTATCGATTTGGGGTTAGCTCCGGCAGACTCAGATCTCCCTGTTGATAGTCTCACAGTAGCTGGAGATACGCTCTCAGACGTTAAACCGATCGAACCTGAAGAAGAAGCGACATTAAGAACTTGTTTTGCATGGAATGTGTTCTTTCTAGAAAAGATTGAATATCGCCCTCAAGCAGTATTGTGCCGAGGGAAATTGCGAACTGATGCCGATCTTGCTTACACCACTGTCGAGCAAAACATTCAAGAGCTATTTGGCGATCGATTCTTTATATTATTTCAATATAGTTTATCAACTGGTAAGCCATTTTTCGCCCTAGTACCGCGCCCTCAGTATACCAAGATTACCCAATCACGGCGCTGGTTAGATTATGCGATCGCCGTGATGTTGTTACTACTGGCGTTTATTCCCACGACTTATTTTGGCGCAGCACTAGCTGGTTTAGCACAAGGCGCTTTGAGTGATATTCTGATTGCTGGGTTGCCTTATGCTTTGAGCATTATTTCGATTCTCGGAATTCGCGATCTCGGACGCTATTTTGTCGCTAAATTTTATAAAGTTGACACCACTCTTCCATACTTTATCCCACTCCCATTTTTACCAGGAACTTATGGCTGTTTAGTCCAAATGCGATCGCCAATCCCCAATCGCAAGGCAGTTTTTGATCTCGGCTTTATTGCTTCAATCTTAGGATTGATTACCGCCGTTCCGCTGCTGCTGTGGGGGCTGTCTCACTCCGAAACTGTACCGCTAGATCTCAAATCTACCTTATTTAGTTTTCATGCTTTTAACCCGCGATTTTCGCTGCTGCTGACGCTATTGAGTAAGCTGGCATTAGGTGGTCAATTTGTGGCGGAACGGGCGATTAGTTTGAATAATGTGGCGATCGCCGCTTATATTAGTCTATTGATTATTACAATCAATTTGATGCCGTTGCGTCGCTTGGACGGTGGGTATATTGTCCATGCCATGTTCGGTCAAAAGCCTAGTGCGATCGTCAGTCAATTAAGCAAGGTAGTTTTGTTAATTATTGGCTTCATCCGGTTTAGATCTTCTGGTTTTATCAACACTGATTTGCTGTTTCTGGCGATCGCTGTCTCCCTAATTCCAGCGATTGATGAACCAGCTCTCAACGATGTTTCTGAGCTGAATAGTTGGCGTGATGCGTTCGGAATTGTAATTTTAGCGATCTTAGTCTTAACATTGATTCCAGTACCGACAGTATTGATGCAAATGCTAGATATTTAGGTATTAATTATATTTCTAAACCTACTTGAATCTTTGCTGGATCGCGAAAACCAGCGGCGATTGCCATACCATCTTTAACAAAAATTGGTCTTTTAAGCAGCATCACATCATCACTAAAAGCGCTAACCCATTCAGCCTCATTCCAAGTATCTTTTACTTCTCCCAATGCGCGATAGGATTGTCCTGATGTATTCCTCATTGATCGATCGCCCAAAACTTTCACCCAGCTGGCTATTTGGGCTTGACTGGGCGGTTGTTCTTTGGTGTTGATAAATTCATAGCTAATTTTCTGTGCATCTAGCCATTGGAGCGCTTTTTTACAAGTGCCACAGGTAGGGATTCCATAAACTTGAATTGATGTCATATATGATGAAGATTAGAGATTATTGTAAGAGCGTAAATTAGCTGGTGGAAATAGATGTTGATGCCAACAACTGCCTCTAGCCATTGCCGTCTCTAGATCGATCGCAGTTAATGGACGACTAAATAAGAACCCTTGAACGGTATCGCAATTAATCGATCGCAACACATCTAATTGTGCAGCTGTTTCCACTCCCTCAGCCATCACATCGAGGTTTAATTCATGCCCTAAATTAATAATAGTTTTAACAAGACTAGACTCAACACTATTTTCGGTAAGTTCACGGATAAATGATCGATCGATCTTGAGTCGATCTAGTGGTAAATATTTGAGTGCGGCCAGAGACGAGTAGCCTGTACCAAAATCATCCAGAGCGATCTTAACACCGATTTCTCGCAGCGCTTCTAACACGGCGATGGTTGTATCCAAATCCTTAATAGCAATACTTTCAGTGATTTCTACTTCCAAATCGCTAGCTGAAAGTTTTGTTTCGGCTAAAATAGCGATAATCGTATCAACTAAATTTCGATCTTGAAGTTGTTTGACTGAAAAATTAACAGCAATGGGAAAATTACCGAAGCCCAGATCTTGCCATCGTTTTTTCTGTTGGCAAGCAGTTTTGATTACCCATTTACCCATCGGAACAATCGATCCATTCTCTTCAGCAATCGGGATAAAATCAGCGGGGCTAATTATTTTTGCATGGAAGTCTTGACACCGAATTAATGCTTCAATGCCGATAATTTTCCCAGTGTGAATATCTATTTGAGGCTGATAATGTAGTAGTAACTGACGATCATCAGTAGCTGCTGTAGCTGGTGTATTTGATATAGCAATCGCTTTAATTAGAATATTTTCTAGCCGCAATCTATCAATTGGTGGATGCGTCGAGATTGCGGTATAAATCTCATATCGATTAGTACTATCATTTCGACTCTGTGCGAGGGCAATATCTGCCTGTTGAAGCAGGATTTCGCTGTCCATGATAGTGGCTGTGATCGCTACTCCCATCTTAGCTTTGATGTACAGTGAGTCTGTTTTTAAAGTCTGAAATTTTTGATCGAATTTAAAGGAGAAATTAAAACAATTGAGAATACGATCGGCGACTTCAGTTATTGCGACAGTATCAGTTAGTTCAGGTATCAATATTGCAAATTCATCCCCGCTCCAACGTCCGATGATTACTTGATTTTCAAGCGCATTTTTCAGGCGATCAGCAACTAATTGAAGTAATTGATCGCCAATCTTGTAACCAAGGCAGCTATTAATATGTTTGAACCGATCCAGATTCAGTAGCATGACGGTTAAAACTTGATCTGTCGGAGGCATTTTTGCCAGAGATAGAGTTAGTAGTCGCGTGAAGAGTGATCGATTAGGTAAACCAGTTAAGAGATCATAATAAAGTCGATTGTTAGTCAGCTGTTCGAGCTGCTGTTGGATGATGGCGATCGACAGATCGAATGCTAGATCTTTAGCCAATTGTAATTGATCGACTGTCCAGATTGGGGTAGATTTAAATACAGTTAAACAGCCGATACATTGTTTATTCTCCCTGAGCGGCAAGATTAACAGTGACTGAATGCCTACAACCGTAAATGGCATAAATAATGGCTCTAAAATCGGCTCATCAGTAATTCGATCTATCGGCACTACTGAGGGCGAATTCGGCTGAATATTAGTACTTTGACAATCGAAGACATCTTGCCAGAGCGAATTTTTTTCGATTGGCTCGGTGGTACTTGGCTGTAAGCCATAGCTAAAGATCTGGGCACGTTGACTTGGCGGCTGCGCCAGAATCAAGAGCCTAACTCCATCCGCTTCCAGCGCTTGGGCAATCTCGATCAATAATTTTGACTGAATATTGGGCACAGATGGTGACAAGCACGACATCTTCATAATTGGCTAGGTGAGATTTTCGTGATTAAGCATGGGTAAGTTGATGGTAATCGGGGTAATTGGCGCAGCCCAGTGCCAGTAATCGAGTTACTATTCTTACTATCCTGCTAACGAGTCAGATAGATCTTATGGGCGACAGCATTAATGATATCCTTTTGCCGGACAGCTTGCCGTCTGTGCCAACGATTAGTCTACCAATGAGCGCCGCAGAGCTAGCTGAATTAGTCACCAGCGCTAACCAAGATCGATCGCCGCTGATAGTCGCTGGGAATAGCACTAAACTCGATTGGGGTGGTATTGTCACAGGCGCTAAGTCCATTGTTAGTACTCAAAAACTCGATCGATTAATCGCTCATGCCGTGGGCGATTTGACGATTACTGTGGAAGCAGGGATGAAGTTCGCCAAATTGCAGGAAATTTTAGCTACCGCCGGACAGTTTTTGCCACTAGATCCAGCCTATCCAGATCGCGCCACAATTGGGGGAATCATTGCGACTGCTGACACTGGTTCCCTCCGACATCGCTATGGTGGTGTCCGAGATCTGCTGCTCGGCATTAGCTTTGTCCGCGCTGATGGCAAAATTGCTAAAGCTGGCGGACGAGTAGTTAAGAATGTTGCTGGCTATGACATGATGAAGCTGTTTACAGGCTCCTATGGGACGCTGGGAATTCTGACAGAAGTAACCCTGCGAGTGTACCCGCTGCCGACGCTCTCTGGGACTGTGATCATCACAGGGGCAGTCGATGGGCTGATGAAGGTGGCTAAAATCCTATTGGCGAGTACTTTGACCCCGATCGCAGTAGACGTACTTTCTACGGCATTTAGCCAGCAGCTGGAGATTAATAGTACTCCGAGCCTTGTGGTGAAATTTGCGACTATTGCCGCTAGCATTGCTCAGCAGTCAGAGCAGTTACTGGAGATTGCAAAAGCAGCGGGATTAAAAGGCGGGATGTGGCAAGGAGCGCAAGAGGAACAGTTATGGAACGGTATCCAGACTGGAATTTGGGGTGATGCGGCAATTGGCTGTAAATTAGGGGTACGATCGACAGCAGCAGTGGAAACGATTGCTTTACTCGATCGATCCACAGACAATACCGCCAAAGGTGTGATTCATCTCAGCAGTGGGATCGGTGCATGTGCATTAGCCGACTCCAGCCATATTAAATCGCTCCGCAGTCATTGTGAGACAGCGGGTGGCTTCCTCTCAGTACTCCAAGCTCCGGTAGCAGTGAAGCAGCAAATAGATGTTTGGGGCTATCGTGGTAATGTAGTACCGCTAATGCGGGAGATTAAACAGCAATTTGATCCGCTGGGGATTCTCAATCCAGGACGGTGTTTTTAATGGGGGCGGGACTAACTAACCTTTCCAGATCTTCTCCAGCACATCAGAGGGTGGAATATCGGCAATTTTACCAGTTCGAGACTTGACCGCGATCGATCGACCATTATCAGGTAATAATTTAGCAGGATCTGTCGGGCCAAATAGGGCGATCGTATATGTACCAACAGCTACAGCTAAGTGCATCGGACCGCTATCTGTACACAGCATCAGATTAGCCCCGGCGATTGTCGCGGCAAGTTTGCCGATATCTGTCGGGCTGATTACTTTCAAATTTGGGCAAACAGCGAGTAATAAATCTATAAATTCGCCATCATCTGGGCCTTTGATTACAACTACGGGGATATTTGGCTGACGAGTCTGCAAATCCTTGATGATTTGTTGCCACTGCTTGACTGGATAAATTTTATCAAAGCCGAGGGTTTGAGATAGCTTACTCGAACCACCATGAATCAATACATAACCACTATCTTTAATCCCTAATTGCTGCTGCTGAGCTTCTGCCCAGTCAATGTCAACTTTTGGGACATTTACGCCCAAAGGTGGGCAAGGGTCGGTCACACCCAAACCTGTGACCAAATCATGGTACATATGCGCCGCGTATTGATCTAGATTTAGGGCTACAGGATTGGAGAGAAACCAATTACTCACACCAGATTTAAAACCAATCCGCACCGGAATACCTGTCAACCACAGAAGTAAGCCTACACCAAATCTTCGTCCCAAGGACATCGCGACATCGTACTCTCGATCGCGAATAATCCCCAACAGATTACCCCAGTCAGCCGGACCATTAGTATCTTTGAAATCAAATGGAATAATTTTGTCTACAGACTTGGAAACACGATATGCAGCAGTCGATCTAGGTTCGACCATCACATCTATTTCTGCGTCTGGGTAACGTCCTTTGAGATTATCGATCGTGGGGAAGAAGAGAATCTGATCGCCAATTCCACCAGGGACAAGAGCCAGGATACGCATTTGTACTCAAGTTACTGCTGTATTTACGATTAATCTTAGCAGCATATCGGGCTTGGTTGCTAATGATTAAAATTATTCGCTTACACTAATTCGTCAGTTACACTGAGAGGAGGATAAAAGTGTATTGAAAATAACTATGATTCAACGTCGTGCCCATTCCCACTTTGACTCGATCCAGATTGCTTATCGGGCAGAGGAACTGATTAGCGCAGCTTCTAATCGCTACAAGATTACTGTCCAAGTGGCAAACCGAGCAAAGAAGCGCCACCGTTATGAATCGGACAATATCGACGATCCATTGATCAAGCCTGTCATGCGCGCCATTATTGAGATGTCTGACGAACTTACCCAACCAGAGATTTTAGGGGACTAACTCTTGCCCCCTGAGATGTATACACAAGTCTCTTTTAGTTCATGCGGAGATCTATACCCCACCCTAGCCCTCCCCTTGGAAAGGGGCTACCGTGTATACACAAGTCGGCTAGACTTCGTTTCGAGATCTGAATCCCCCGGTCTTGTCGTTTTTTTATTCGGGGGGAACCCCGAATAAAAACGCCGCTAAATCCCCCTTAAAAAGGGGGACTTTGAATTCTAGAATTGGATCTTAGCCCCCTGCTTGGTGCGCTACACTGTCGGGGAACCCGAACAGTACGCGCATCCGCTTTTTAAGGGGGTTTGGGGGATTAAAAATCTACGCATCAACTCAAACGGACTTGTGTATACACGGTAGGGAAAGGGGAGGGGACAAGAGTACCACTTGTTAAGCGGAAATTTATCATGTATTAAGTTGAATATCTTCAACAACAACTCAGCTCCTCCCCTTAGAAAGGGGAGGTTGGGTGGGGTAGAGATCTACGCAACAATTCAAACATGCAAAAAGTCCTAAAATCTGGCATTGGCTGGCGGATTGGTTGGAATCCAGACGCTGAATATCCAGGATTAATTGGTGCAGAGGATTGGGCATTTGAACTTACCTCTCTAGAATTAGCAGATTTCTGTAGGTTACTAGGACAATTGGTAGAGAACGTTCGATCGATCCAAGCGGAATTAATGGACGAGGAAAAGATCGCTTGTGAAGTCGAAAGTGAGTCGATGTGGCTACAGGTTGAGGGTATTCCTGGCAAATACAGCTTACGGATCATCTTGAGTACTGGGCGCAGCTGTGAGGGAAATTGGGCTGCTGAGGCTGTAGCTGATTTAGTACTTGCTGTTGACAGCTTGAAGTTTTTTTGATATTAATGCTTCCATGAACCAGATTTAGGAGCAAAATCATGTCCGAAGTTAATGGTGTGATGATGCAGTACTTCCACTGGTATCTACCGACTGGCGGTAGCCTGTGGAATGAATTGAGTCGCGATGCTCAGGCATTAGCTGCGGCAGGATTTACGGCACTGTGGCTACCACCGGCCTATAAGGGCAGTAATGGCAAATCCGATGTTGGATATGCTGTCTACGATTTATTCGATCTCGGTGAATTCGATCAAAAAGGATCGATTGCCACTAAATATGGTACCAAAGCCGAACATTTAAAAGCGATCGAATCTGCTCATACGGCAGGGATTCAGATCTATGGAGATATTGTTTTAAATCACCGCTTGGGTGCGGATGCCGAGGAAGAAGTCGAAGCTACTCCACTCGATCCCAATAACAGATTTCAACCGATCGATAATTACCAAAAAATCAAAGCTTGGACACATTTTACATTCCCTGGTCGCCAAGGTAAATACTCCAAAATGGAATGGCATTGGTGGCACTTTGATGCGATCGATTATAATGTTTATAATCAGCAGCAAAAGGCTGTATATCTAATTAAGGATAAAACATTCGATCGAAACGTCGATCTAGAA
>JANNDQ010000025.1:0-2797 GCA_031387965.1 Chamaesiphon sp. OTE_75_metabat_567 | reverse complement strand
CCCACGAGTCTTACCCATAATCTGAATCACCAAAGTAATTTCATCCACAACCAAAGCAGCCTCATCTAGCTCTGGCCAACTTTGAGCATGAACAGAATCAGTATGCCCAATGATCTGCCACAACTCCTCCGCAAGATGGGGCGCGAATGGCGCGAGCAACAGTAATAAAGTATTGATTCCTTCTGCATAAACTGGTGAATCCTTACAATTAGCATCAGTCAGCGCATTACTCAGCTTCATCAGTTCAGATACCGCAGTATTAAACTGATATACACCATCCAAATCTTCAGTAATAGCTTGAATTGCCACATGAACTAATCGTCGTAGATCCTTCTCCGACTTAGATATTTCTCCACCTGTCACTGTCGAAATCGAAGTAAACCCCGTGACTAACTTCCACAGCCGATTCACAAACCGAAATTGTCCTTCAATATCTGCATCATCCCACTCTAAATCTTTTTCAGGCGGTGCTTTAAATAAGATAAACATCCGCGCTGTCTCAGCTCCATACCTGGCTAATACATCTTCTGGATCGACCCCATTATATTTAGATTTAGACATCTTCTCGAACGAAACTTCGAGGATATCTCCGGTGGCTGGATCTGTCGGATTGAGAGTATCTGAGATCGATCCTGGCGCAATATATTTACCAGTTTGAGGATTTTTATAAGTGGTTGACTGCACCATCCCTTGGGTTAGCAATTTGGTAAATGGTTCATCAAAATTGAGAAACTTCGTCTTACCATGATCCTCACCACCAAAATCGCGAATTACCTTAGTAAAGAACCGCGCGTATAGTAAATGCAACACCGCATGTTCGACACCGCCGACGTATTGATTTGCTGGTAACCAATTATTAGTCAGCGCAGGATTAAAGATCTGCTCGTTATTCGTGGCATCAGGATAGCGGAGATAGTACCAGGAAGAGTCCACAAACGTGTCCATCGTATCGGTTTCCCGCTTAGCTGGAGTGCCACAGCTAGGGCATGGGACATTTACCCAAGCTTCTAAGCTTGCCAGCGGATTACCACCTTTGCCAGTAAAGGCGATATCTTCCGGTAATCTAACAGGTAAATCTGCTTCAGGGACAGGAACGACTCCACAGTTAGGGCAGTGAATCATCGGAATCGGCGTACCCCAATACCGCTGACGAGAAATCAACCAATCGCGCAACCGATATTGTACCTTCGATCGACCATAGCTCTTCGCCTCGGCATAGTCGAGAATCGCTGTCTTCGCCGCAACCGAATCCAATCCGTCAAACTGACTAGAATTAACCATCGTGCCTGACTCAGTATAAGCGGCAGTCAAAACTTCGCCAATTTCCTGATGAGGCGAGGCAATTACTTGAGTAATCGGCAGCTGATACTGCTGAGCAAATTTGAAATCCCGCACATCGTGAGCGGGGACACCCATCACCGCACCCGTACCATATTCATACAGCACATAGTCAGCAATCCAAATCGGTATTTGGGCACCCGTAAATGGATTGATCGCCATTGCCCCCGTCGCGACCCCTCGTTTGGGTTTATCTTCGGCTGTACGATCGATCTCGCTTTGCTGCTTAACGGCGGCGATGAAGGCTTCTACAGCTACTTTTTGATCTGAAGTAGTAACTTTGGCAGTTAGCGGGTGTTCAGGAGCCAGCACGACGTAACTCACGCCATAAACTGTATCGGGGCGAGTCGTAAAAACAGTGATTTTTTCACTGCTACCAACAATGGGAAATTCTAAATCCGCACCGATCGATTTACCGATCCAATTCGCCTGCATTAATCTGACCTTTTCCGGCCAGCCGGACAATTGGTCTAGATCGGTCAATAACTGCTCTGCATAGTCCGTAATTTTGAAATACCACTGTCTGAGTGCTTTCTTCTCAACGATCGCCCCAGACCGCCAAGAACGTCCCTCTCCGTCCACCTGCTCATTCGCCAGCACAGTCAGATCGATCGGGTCCCAGTTCACCATCCCATCTTTCTGGTAAGCTAAACCAGCCTGATGAAATTTCAGGAAAATCCACTGCGTCCAGCGATAATATTCCGGCGAACAGGTCGCTAGCTCCAAGTTCCAATCGATCGACAGTCCCAATTTATTGAGCTGATTTCGCATGTTGGCGATATTCTGATATGTCCACGTCGCGGGATGAATGCCCCGTTCAATCGCGGCATTCTCCGCTGGCAATCCAAACGCATCCCACCCCATTGGATGCAGCACCCGATATCCCTGCATCCGCTTCTGACGGGCGATCACATCGGGAATCACATAGTTCCGAACGTGCCCCATATGCAGATTCCCCGATGGATAGGGAAACATCGACAGCACGTAGAACTTCGGCTTGGTGCTGGTATTATCAGTCTGGTCTACATTAGACTCATCCCAAATCTGTTGCCATTTGGATTCGATCGAGCTGGGGTGATAGATAGTGGGTTCCATAGTTACTGCGCGGAGTGAGAATAGCGATCAATCTCAACAGGTGGTAGATGATCTCCAATATAAACTGGCAGAGGAGCCAAAGTACTAGTTTATTATTTTACCAGTCTCGATCTGCTACTCCCGTCCCACTCAAGTAATTCACCATCCACTATTCACTATTCACTATTCACCCCCAACACCAGAATCTAATTTTCCACTGGGAAGAAAGTAGCAACTTCTGAGGGCAATGGTGGAACTATAGATAGTAGTATCGATCGATAAAAGCATTTATGGCTATCTATTCTCCCTTGCGATCGCGGAAATTGGCGGCGCAGCAGACTGAAGCAACCCAACGCTTGATTACCTTTAGACTGGGGGAGGAAAA
>JANNDQ010000791.1:0-22691 GCA_031387965.1 Chamaesiphon sp. OTE_75_metabat_567 | reverse complement strand
AAAGCAAATGCGCCATTGGTCGTTAACACGAATGCTGTGTTGTCCTTCCCTGTCTCCGATCAATTTTTCTAGGCGATTCCCTGGGGGGACGCGCAAATCGATAATGGAGGTTGCGGCATCAACGATCCTGAGTTTTCGGAGTGCTGTTCTTTGAATATCGAGGGGATAGCTGAGGGATACTTCTCCGTTGAAAATAAGTTCAGTTTCTTTTGATTTAAAGCTAATTATCATGATATCGCTTTACGATAGTAACGTCAATCGATACTATCTGCTATTGTCTACATTTACAAGGGGTGAGCTATTTTGAATCCAAGCTCAGTCGGTGTATCATCGGGTCATGTTTCTATTCGTCAGCTATGTCTTTGGGATCTGTTGGCGGAAGCGACTAGGGTGCCTTTGGATGCTCAGTTGTGGATGCTTTTTGAGGATTTAGATAAGGCGATCGCTGATTTGCCGATCGAGCAGCAGATTTCGGTGGCGGGTGAGGGGCTGGCCAGAGTAGGGGATATTGTTGGGTTGCGGGCTGAGAGTTATCTTCAGGAGATCAATTATTTGTTGCACCCGGAGCAGGAGCCGGTGATGGCTTTGGACGTGTTCGATCGGTATGTGCGCCAAAGTATGGTGGTGGATTTGGAGCAGTTTTGTGCGGCTCCTGGGTTGCCGGAGGTGGAGCGGGGTTATGTGCGATCGGTGGTGGAGCCGATGAGTGAGGAGGAGGTGAGGGCTGTGGTTGTGGCGGCAATCCACGATGAGGAGCCGGAGTCGCCGTTTGCTCTGGCTCATGATGAGGATATTGGTGGTTGGAGTGCGAGGATTGGAGATTGTTTGGTGGCGCGTGGAGGATCGATGGGGTTTTGGGCGATCGTTGAGGTTACAGGGTTGAAGTCGGTGGAGGTTTGGCTTGGTTTATTGTTGGGTTCTGGGTATTCTTTAGAGCGCAGCGGGAGCGGGAAAGATGAAGAGTTTTATCGGTGCGATGGAGTTTTGGCTGTGGGGATTGATCGCTTCGCTTACACCAAGGGCGAGCTACCCCAATGAATGTGGGAGAGACAGGGTTTTAATTTCACTCAGTAAGTCAGGGCGCAAGTCAAGGAGTTGAAATAGTCTAACTAATGCCAGAGGAGGCTTAGTCTTGCCCGTTTCGTAACGGGAAAAAGCATTAACACCGCCACCGAAAAGAGTACTCGCCTCCTGCTGATCCAAACCTAGTTTTTTTCTGACCTTAGTAATAAAAGCAGGATCGATGATCGAAGCATTTACCTGTTTATTAAATTCCAGCATCAACCCACTCACCCGTGCAGACTCGATCGCACCCAAAACACTCTCACCACAAGCCGGACAAAAATCGCCTCTCACCATTGGAATAGTCGTGCATTCGCCTTTATAGGTGTAGGGCAAATCACGAGTATCGTGAACCAATTCTGCCATCCCACAAGCAAGACATTTCATTACTTACAACTCCTTAAAAGAAACAATTAGTACATCTTCGACAACCGTTAACTTGAGGTAAATATCCCCAGCTTCTGTGCAGGGTCGATAGACATCTTGCCAAACTTGATGATCGGTATAGGTAGTCATACTTTTGTAGAAATCATTCAATGTCAGTGCCTCTACGACCTCCAACATTTCAGCAAATTCAAAACCCAACGCTGCACCACCTGCTAGTGCCGATCCTGTGGCACACACTCGACCTGCTGCGATCAACTCTTTGATTAGAGACAGATTGTAGTGAGGTTTCTTCTTTTCCATATCTTTAAATTAACCTAATTGGTTAATTTGGTCAATAAGCAAGAACTCAGGTCTGAGAAAGCGGCTTTACCGACTGAGCAACAGATTTTTGTGGCGGGTGAGGGGTTGTCGATCGCCTTTGGCGCAAGCGGAGCTATCGGCTTCGGCGCAGAGTGGGATACAGAGGAGAATTTTTACAGGAGGGCTGTGATTACACCTTATTAGAGATGCCTGCCATACGCGGTGAAGAGTCCTAATCAATTACTGGTCTGGCTTGAAGCAGAATGCTAAAATCAGACAAGTCCTTTGGAGCAAAGTGATCCAATGCTAACTTTAGAACAACTTATTTCAGAAGCAACTGCGTTACCAGATGCGGGTAAGGCTATTCTCATTGACAAAATTGTGGAAAGTATGACGGGAGAAGTCGATCGAGATATTTTGATGACAGGGGTGCAGAAAGCTCAAGAACGCCTTGCTGAAATTGATAGCGGCGCGGTTCAGACAATTCCTGGAGATATTGCCTTGGCACAGATACGGCAGCTTGCGAAGAAATGAAGTATGAGTTTCACACAGCAGCTCTGCAAGAATATGCGGAGGCTGTGGAGTTTTTTGCCCAGCAAGACAAACAACAGGATTTCATCGACACCATAGAGACTGCCATATTTCAGATTATTGGAGCGCCAGAGCGTTGGCCGATCATTGAAGGCCAGATTCGTCGTTATTTGACTCTTAAGTTTTCCTATGCCGTTCTGTATCGAGTCTATCCAGACAAAATAGTAATTGCGGCGATCATGAGTTGTCGTCGAGATCCAAACTACTGGCAAAAGCGGATCTGAGGCGATCGCTAGTAACAAGATGTCAAGACATATCTACTACATCCATTTTTACGGTAGTTCATGGTTTTTGGTTTTTTTGACAAAAATTTGCGCAAAATCAAAGTCTTCGTCGGTTAAATAAGGATAATCTTCTCGCAAGACCTCTAAGGTTTCACCTCGCTCTAGGGAGCGGCCAATTCGTTCTACTGATAGCCGTGAGTTAGGAAAGACGGTTTTACCGCCTAGAATATTGGGGTTGTTGACTAGCTTAGCTTTCCAGGTTTCAAATCGATCGATCATCTGACTACCATCATTGGGATTGATGTTTTAAGGGTGTTCCATACGTCAATCAATCTTTGGTAGCTGATAGATTCGTAGGCGGTGGATTCATATCTTTGTACCATTTGCTCTTTGATGCCCAGTTTTTCGGCTAGTTCACGTTGGGTCATGCCTAAGCTGATGCGCTTTTGAATTAGTACTTTGGGCAGGTCTTCGATCGAACTCATGGTGATTTCTACTTTTCCAGCTTTCAGATCATCGTATTCTTGCAGTTCGGTCTGCATCCGATTAATTTGGGTTTGGAAGCCGTTGCGGGTTGCTTCTACCATAAGGGGTGGTAGGGATTCTGCTTCTGTGGCTAGGGTTGTTAAGACTCTAGCTAGATCGTCGATTTTAGATTTGGTGATTTTGTATTGGTATTCGTTTTGTATCATGGTGTTTCATCCAGTAGTTCTTGGGGGTTGATCTCAACGATGCCTCTGGGTCTATTTTGTCGATCGGTTTTGAGGAAAACTTGGAAGTGGAACATTGTGTCTGCTACTAAGCTGCCACCGAAACGTTTTTCTTGCTCTGAGGCATCGGTGAGTACTGGGTCTAGTTGGCTGGAGTACCAATCAATTTCTAGCCGATAGCTTCGCTCGCGTCATAGACGATCAAAGCATCCATCAAAGTCGTTGGGGAGTTCTTTGTCTGTTGTTAAGCTGCCACCGACCCAGATTTGGGTACAGCCAACTTGTGCGAGTAGTTTGGCTAGGCTAAAGAAACCGTTAACTAGTCGTTCTCGGCGTTTGTTGCCGCTGAAGTAATCACGGAAGGAGTCGCATGAAATCTGATAGTTTCCTGGTGGGAGATACCCATAAGAATTGTAGGGTGGAAGCATTTAGGGGATTTTGATCTAATTCCAACTAAAATGATGTCTTAATAATAACACAACTTTATTAATGTTATCTTTGAGCGTCTGATTTTTCGATCAAGTGCAACTTTAGCTCAGGAATTATTGTCCTTAACAACATTACTGTTTAGTCATTTTTTCTAGACAATCGCTAATCGATCGATCAACAGATTTTTGTGGCCGGTGAGGGGTTGGCGCGGGTAGGGGAAATTGTTGGTTTGCGGGCTGAGAGTTATCTTCAGGAGATCAATTATTTGTTGCACTCGGAGCAGGAGCCGGTGATGGCTTTGGATGTGTTCGATCGCCTTTGGCGCAAGCGGAGCTATCGGTATGTGCGGCAAAGTATGGTGGTGGATTTAGATCAGTTTTGTGCGGCTCCTGAATTGCCGGAGGTGGAGCGGGGTTATGTGCGGGGGTTGGTGGAGCCGATGAGTGAGGATGAGGTGAGGGCTGTGGTTGTGGCGGCAATCCATGATGATGAGTTGGAGTCGCCGTTTGCTCTGGCTCATAATGAGGATATTGGTGGTTGGAGTACCAAGATTGGGGATTATTTGGTGGCGTGTGGGGGTTCTATGGGTTTTTGGTCGATCGTTGAGGTTACGGGTTGGCTCCGGTGGAGGTTTTGTTGGGATTGTTGCTGGGGGGTTGTCGATTAATTTCGGGTGGAAAAGAGATGAGAAATTTTACAGTAAAAATATGATTTCAATTCATATGGAGGATGAGATCAGGAAATAACTTATTTCTCAACAATCCAAATTGATGTTAAAACTTTATCAATTCCAATAGTTAATAAATCACCAGAACTGGTATTTTTACCGTTAATAAACCTTATAACGTCGCCTACTTCCGGAATGTTTTCTCCATCTAGTGTTACCCAAGTTTCGGGAATTTTTTGAATAATTACTTGAGAGGGGGGAAAAGTACCTCCAATAGCATTGGTTTCAAGAGTAATTACTTTAGAGGCTGAATTTGTTGAGGAGCTAGGAGGCTGGATTATCTCTGCCTCTAGATGTAATCCACACTCACTTGCCCATTCTGGTGTTGCCTGTTCCCAAAAAGCTTCGCATAGTGGAATACATGAACAACCCTTACAGTTTTCAGGAGAAGGTTCAGCCATTTCTTTAAATGTTTGATGAGTTGCCGCAGTATTTAATTCTGCAAGTAATGCTCGTGCAGCATTCCCTTCCTGCTGAGCATCATCATTTGTGATCATCAAAGTCGCATGTTGATTATTGCCTCTAACAATGATTCCTTGAAAAATTTGGATATCATTTTCTAAACATAGATGAGCATATAAACGTAATTGCCGAATTTCAGAAACAGATAGCTCTGTTCCACTAGCTCCAGCTTTAGTCCCAGATTTATAATCGATAATTTCCGATTTAGCAGCATTAATATAGTCTGGTCTACCTTTAATTAACCCATCGCGGGATACCAGAGATACCTCAGTTCCACCAGATGGTTTTAAAATTTCCTTTGATGTAGATGGCTGTTTTTTTAGGGCAATATCGGCAGCATGAAGTGCGGCTCTTTCTCGTAAAAGATAGTAGTAAGGAAGTCGATCTATCGATCTGAATTTTGACTTGAGCAGGGGATGGGCATTCTGGTACTGTGATCGTACCTGTTCCTCAAACACTTGCTGAGCGGCATCATAACAGGCTTTTTTTTCTTTTGGAAACTGTCCTTTGTTTGCTAGTTCTAGAACTTTATGGAAGCAAGACCCCAGAATTGCATTTGAACTTTGTGGCAAGGCATTTCGATCACCAAAAGCTGACCAGATCGCTCGTGCCTTACAACGTAATGCAGCTTCATAAAGACTGGGAGTAAAATGAGGGATAGCTTTAACGATTGGTATTTGTGGAATTTTCATAAGATCCTCCTACTGATAAGGGACTCGGATTGCATCAAAAATCGTTCTGAACTCAGGTTTCAAACCTCGTTGTTCTGCTGCTGCATAAGCTGCTGCCGTCTCAGGGTGAAAGTTAGTCTCGTGCTTATCCCAAAGTGGGTGAGTCAGGATTATGGCTTTCTTGTTCCATTCATCCAATCCGAACGGTAATCCGCCTAGAGTATCATTGGGGTCGTACATTAGGTCTAGTGCCTTAAAATAAGCTTCAGCCGTCGGTTCGACTAAATCAGCCCAGTAATCATAGTTCAGATCGATTCGTGCATTTGGATCTAGTGCCAATCGCACCATATCGAGTGCTAGTCGCCAATCTAGTAATGGATGAAAAGCCATATTACTGAATTCTCGCAAGCAGCGATGACAGGAAGTGGCACACTCTTTATGAGTAGGACTAACTAATGGTGGGTAAAACTGTTGTTCTGGATCTAGGATAAATTGCAGCAAGTTCTCAAATCGATCTGGATTTGCTAGCCAAGAACTATAACCTGCACCATTCTCCAGATTATCTGAGATAAAAATCCGAGCAGATGGAGCCTCAAACGGACTATCAAAGTCAGCGAATGGTTGGATTCCAACATCCAATTCTGAATCTTGGATGTCGAGCTTCACGGCTGCGGCGCGTCTAACCATAAACCCAAACGAATACCAAGCTGCTCTGCCAATATGGTCCTTGGGGTTGAGATTTAGCCCCACAGGTACGTCTTGTATGCCTGCGACTAAAACATCTGTTGTGGAAATATCCGCTAATGCTCTACGAAGAGGGTCAACTTGGGTGTCAAATTTTGGATGCTGAATGGATTGCTGTTCCGATCGATCTAGACTTGAAAGTGCTTGCTCGAAGCCTTCTTCATCGATCCAGAGATGTTGATTTTCAATCTTCCGAAACAGAAAATCTTGACCATCTTTGTCATTGATTCGATAAACTTTAGCCTGTGGAATACAGCGAATCTCAAAGTTTTGATGCTGTTGAAGATCGGTTGGGGTAGTTCCTAATCTTGCTCGTAATGCACGAGGGGTAAATTCAAAAGCTCCTTTATACTCAGCGTTAATTGGCCACCAAGTAGCAAAGCCAGGAGGTTGATTGATGTTAGTAATTCTGTAACCATCATTTCCAAGAGCTGCGCCACAATATGGACACCCCCCGTCTTTAGGATTTCGTTCGAGAGCCTGACATTGCCGACAAATTCCAACTTGTTCGGGATTACCTAAAGGATCTGGTTCATAAACAATTTTATCCCTCAGTAGATAAGGATTGATGATTCCAACAGCAGTCAGAAGTCGATCGTCTTTTACCGTCTGAGCACCTGGTGAAAACTGACTGATAGCAACTTCTAATTCTCGATCTACTACCCCTGTGGGTGGCCATCCACGAGATAAGTCCACTTTTGGTCTTTCATGATAAAGATATCGAGTACCTGTAGGAAATCCAAACATGGGCAGAATTCCATTGGCTGCTAACTTTTCACTCAGAGGTAACTGTGGTGTGGTAGAAAATTGCTCGACGATTTCATCGATACCTTGTACCAATTCATTTTGGATATAGTCAATCAGATTTTTGGTAGAAATCGATGTGCGTTTGTTAATTGTTTTACAAATTTGTTCTACTTGAGTGGGATTTGCCTGAATCCAACTATTGACGATCAAACGATGTTGTAGCCATCCTCCGACAACGCCAAATTCTCCATGTACACTCTCCCCTGAGTAAGGAAGCTGAATATTTAGGAAAGCTCTATGTAAGGTTTCTTTTGCCACAACTCGCCGGGCAATTTCTTCGCGGGAGACATCCACATAAGGCTTTGGTGGTGGGTCAGCCGTAATTAAATTAGGTCGCTCAAAGTAGTATTCATCGTGGCTTCGACCTCGACAGAGAGTAAGTGCAACAGACATTCCAAATCCACGGCGGCGACCAGCTCGACCAACTCGTTGTTGGTAGTTAAATCTTACAGGTGGCATGTTTGCCATCCCGATCGCTTGCAGGGAGCCAAGATCGACCCCAGCTTCCATTGTGGTTGTAACACTGAGCAAATCCACTCCGCAAACTTGAGCTTGCTCGTTTTGCATGAAAACTTCTTGGAAATAGCGTTGCCGCTTGCGCCGATCGTCTGCGTCAGTTTGTCCCGTCAGTTCCTCGCAGTTGAGACGGAAAGGATTTTGGTTAGTTCGAGCTAAAAATTCGTAGTAGTCATATTCATCAGCATTTAGTGGTTGGGTAATTGGTCGAGTAGGTAAAGTCTCGCGACAATTGGTGCAAATTCCGGCTGAAGGGTGCAGATGAACTCGCCCACAACGCCCACATTTATAGATATCAATCCCACTAATACTGGGTTGTGGACTGAGAAAATACATCGATTGAGGTTTCACTAGCCATTGGTCTAAAATGCCTCCTAGAATAGCGGTCACATCTGATTCAAGAGTCTGTGGGTCTAGTCCTTTAAGATCGGCAATAGCCTTTAGATATCGATTAACATAGCCAGGTGGATTTGGCTGTCCTAAATTGTCAGACCCGGACCAACGCCGCCGTTGTAAAAGTAATCGGATGACAGACGCAGCAGCTTGCTCGGTAATATTGTTGGGTTCTTGGGAACTAACCCAGAGACAGCCTAATTTCAAAGATTCAAAATCACGAGCACCACCTGCAAACAGAACCGATTCAACGACAGATTCCTTGAGTTCTGTTTCAATGATATTTTTCAAATGTAGATCGAAAGGTTGTAGTTCATCCTTATATGTCAGAGGAAATTTATTCCAATCGATCGAGTCCGCCCAAAAAATTGTTTCCTTGTCATTAGGCTTATATTCTTTCGTAACTATTCCTGCCCCACCAGGATTCATGCCTTGCTCTAAGAGTCCTGCTCTAACAGCATCAATCAGGGCATTAAACTTCAGAGCAACAAAAGCACCAGATTCGACTGGAGGGGTAAGAATATCAGGGGTAGATGTTCCCCCGCCCTGAGCAACATAATTACATATAATGCCGACGAGATCGGACGGCAACAGTTTTTGTAGATCTTGCCATCGTTGCATATTGCAAGTAGTTCCCTGCATTAGCTCTGATTGCAACTGGTAAAATTCTACAGCTAACTGATGTTGAATTAGGCTATCCTTAAATTTCATCTTTGCTGATGATGCCTCAAGAACAACTCGTCCATATGCAAGCTGACGAACAACATCTAAATAGTGATCTCGTTTAATGCCCGTGGAAAGTTTGGCAGCATCTGCCCGACTATCCGAAAATAACACTAATTTCCTTTTGTCATCGGACATCTGCCGCATCATTGCATCAGATAAAACTTGCATAATTCGCTGGAAACCCGATCCTAAATCGCGAACAGATGAATTTATCTTCTTCCTTGCGTAGTCTGCTTCGCAGTGTGGACATTTAGAAGGAAATGCATTAGCCTCGCTAATTGGTGCAAGAAAAACATAGCCCCTAGTGGTTCCATCCATACCAGGGTTGAATGTCAATCTTCCGCTTGTATGCTCAAGTGAAGCCTTTCGCCATTGATATTGTGGCATAGAAGCTTCTTGCCACTCCCAGCGATCGGACTTAGGTGGACTCTGTTTGATAATCTGTCTGCCATTAGCAGGCCAAAAAACCATGAACTCGCCGAAATCTCTCGACAATGAGGATGCGCGGTCGGGTACTTTTTTTAGCTGCGGATAATCAGGCGATAAATACCAGGTATTGGGGTTCTCTGAATCCTCTCGTTTGTAACCACCCAAAAAGACTTCACCGCAAGGTTGACAGTAAAGTAATTCGAGAACTCTAGATCCACATTCATCACACCTGGGGCGCGGCTCTGTAAAAAGCTTGCCAACAGGAACAGCATCCCCTGTGTCAGTTGTCTCCGTATGTCCAGAACATTTAGGATTCACGCACGCCCAGATCCGTCCGGCATTGTGGAAAAAGTAATGTGCTCTCAGAGGCAGGGGGACTTCATCCTGAGCATTTCGAGCAGCTACTAGAGAACGAACCAATCCTTTGGCAGCATTTTTAGCCTTGGAATCTCCAAATACAAGCTCTGCCAGACTTTGAACTCCTTCAATTTTTTGAACGGTAAAGGGCTTATTGTCTGTGGATTGAACTAAAGTACCAAATGCCTGGATACGATCTAGGCATTCATTGATAATTTGAGGTGGGTTTTCTTTTTCGTTTGTAGGTGTGAAATTAAGAGCTTTAGCAAAGTCCTCTGCAATCTCTAAAGTCAAATCCTGTTCTCGATCTAGCGATCGATCTAAATCTACAAAGGCTTGTTGATGTACCTGAAGAGGATATCCGGTTGTTATCGGAAGATCATAGGTGCGACGCTGACCAGAAATAATTTCAAATTGATTTTTATCCTTACCGAAAAAATCCTCCAGATATTGGCGACTTTCATCATCGTCTTCAATGGATGCACTAGTGGCAATTATTCGGAGTTGTGGATGATCGGGGTTTAAGCCGATTCGGTTCAAGAAAGCCCTTAATAGATAACCTACTTCTGTTCCAGGAGTCCCCCGATAAGTATGAAGTTCATCTACAACTAGATGGAAAATATGAGTGGGAGCTTCTTCCAACCATTTCCGAGTACTCTCGAAAATATTGCTCTCCAAACTACGCATCAGCATGATATTTAACATGCTGTAGTTGGTGATTAAAATATCTGGGGGAGCTTCTTGCATGTCCCAGCGCGACCACATTTCAGACCCGTTAGGATTTTGAAAATAGTAGAGAATATCTGAATCTGGATCTGATATGGCAGAAGCTTGAGCATTAGCCCAGTCATTAGAAACTGCCTTTAAACGTGGTTTTAGTTTGCTACTGTTTGATGTATTTTTTCCATCTTTAATGATATTCGCAGGCCCAGAAACAGGTGTAGCACCCACATATCGCCCAAACCAGAATTGATTATCACTGCGATTCTGCTGTCTCCATTCAGTAGCTGCTGGATTATCACAAGCACGACGGATTCGGGTCAGTTGATCCTCAATTAAGGCATTCAAAGGGTAGAGAAATAGGGCACGAACTGCCTTTGATCTAGTATTTGGTTCATGCGCTCGTTGAGCAATCCTTTTCTGTCCTGAATGGTTCCACCAGTCCCAGCTTGCAGGTAGTGGCTGAGGATTTGCCCATGTCCTGGACTCTTCAGCAAGGTAGGCAAAAACGGGCAATAAGTAACATTCTGTCTTCCCAGAACCTGTCCCTGAAGTGATAACAACAGCTTTACCTTGGCGAGAGAGATTCAGAGCTTCGTACTGGTGAGTGTAAATCTCCCGCTCCCTTGGAAATAGACCATCACCAGATGTCATGAAGTTAGCAGCATCAGGATGTATCCCAAGCTGTTCGCAAGCATTAGCAACCGTATATCCTGACGATTGATACGGCGCAAACGGCTCAAAGATTGGATATCGATAAAGCTGATTATCCCGATCTAAAAGAGCTTCACGCTCTTTCATCAGTTGTTCATAACGAAGTCGGAATGGACTATTAAGGTATCGAATGTAAGTTAGCCGTATTTCATCAAACACCTTAAATGGATCGTTCATCCTATCAACTTCCCCAATCATTTTAAAGTAACTATTTACTTCACTTCAGGCTGGGGAAAGGTTGTCCGGTACCAACAAGAAGTAAAGCAGCAATATTCGGAGACAGACTTTCATACACAATATTTCCATTCTCATATCGGCTCGGCTTCCCTGACGACAGACAAGCAATACGAGAGAAATTCTCAGGTAGAGGTGCAGTAAAGGGTACCGATAGAGTATGAATGTCAGAGCTATATCTGGCTAGAAGAATATATCGTAGCATAGCGGCTGCATATATGGCCTCACGCTTTGATAAAGCAAGGAGTCGATCTTCTGAGGTAGCAACAAAATAACGGGGTTGCCCGTAAGTTTGAGAATATTCACGAGCGGTATGCGGCAGGATATTGTCAACCCACTTTTGTTGCTGTAAATCAAACGAGCGCACAGCCCAATTATGAGGAGCTTGTTCTTCAGTGGCTTCATCCAGTTGTCGATCAATTGAAATTAGTGAGCCAAATAGGGTTGTGGCTAGGCTTGGAACAAACTGTATCCCGCTTGAATTAGCAACGGCTCGTAACGCTTTTTCAGAGCCTTCAACTTGAATTTGAGATGGAGAATTATTACTAGGAATTACTAAAAATTTACAGTGATTTTCTTTTGATACTTTCTCAATAATTGTTAACAGTGTTGGTGTTCTGCCCCCGCACAATAAGGCAATCTCAGGTCTATCAACAAGTCCACCCAAGATCGGCGATTGAACTCTCCATCTCTGAGATTTATCTACGAAAAAATCAACATGTCCAAGTTCTGAAAGATGAAGCCGAAGATTACGAAAGAGATCGCTTGATTCAGCTTGCTCTGGAGCCAACTCACGAACAGCCTTGCGGAAACTTCCCCAAGAACCTTCTCCTAGATGAGTCATCCAATAAAGTAGAACATCAAAATTCATTAGTGTCTCCTTTTCCAAATAACTTCTTTAACTAGTGATGCTTGTGATGTATAGTTCTTCCATTTACTTTTTAGTTCTTCTGTATTCACTGTTGCATCAATAGAAATAAATTCAATATTGCAAAGTCCTGCATTATGAATGAAATATATCCAATCTTTAGTATCCTTGCATTCTTTTGAAATACGATTATTGATTTTCAAGTTTGGGGGATTAGCCACCAGAGAAGCCACCTTTATTAACATGTGTTTGCTCATAAAATTCAGAAAATCTTTATTATCTAATTGAGATAAATCGTTAACATCACATCCTAAACGTCTAGAAATAATTTTGAGAGTATGATAATTAGAATTACATTTATTCGGGCTGAATTCTTTTATTTTGAGGGTTTTATAGCATGGTGCTATCTCCTCTAATTCGATCATCGGTAAATCATTCTCAGACATTTGCAACCGTTTAGTGATACTAACTGCCCAAATTGGCTGAAATGGACAATCGGCAATAAACCCATTCCAAGCATCAGATTTAGCCTCAAACAATTCTCCAGGCGTTGCACCAATCAATTTCCAAGAACCTCTAGGTAGAGCTATCTGATGAGAAGTGATAGGACGATCAAAAGCCCAGCCTGTTAAAGTATTGGCTACTTTAGGTTCGATCATCTCAATTTGTTTACAGAAAGATCCAATCTCGATCTTATGGATACCTGGTCTGGAGAGAGCATTATCTTCATCAACCAATAAGCCATCATCTGTAATTGCAACAGCTTGTCCATCGATCATGGGCTGTTGTCCTTTCTCTAGTCCTGTCACAATCAAACGAGGGTGAGCACCCAGCAACCAAGCATTTCTACGCCCCAGCTTCAATCCTCCAACTGCGATAATGTCAACATTAGACTCAATATCAAGAGTAGATAACTCAGGTGGCAGAAATTCTGGATAACGTTCGATCCTTAGATCGGAAAATAAACACCAACCTTCTGGTAATTTTCGATGACTTCTGGCTTCACATCGAGAATTAGTTATTGTATTAAGATAATCATTGGTTTGTTCACGTAAGCTCTCATGCACCAACACAGAACAAGGTGCTCCGCGAATCAATCTAGGACGGGACAAGTACCCTGAGTAGCTACAATTATTGCTAGGGACAAATCCTATTGCTCCAGTTCCCAAACGCTTCAAGACAAATTGTGTTCGCTCGAACGTCGATTCCCAAGCAAAGCCGTTTAGCAATGCTTCTCCATGCTCATGAGTAACTGGCGAAAGGGAATACCAACCCTCTTCACTTGATTCAAAGCGATTGATTCCATCCTCAAATATTTCTGGAAAATCAAGGGGTTGCCTTGGCAAATAGTATAGCCGAGGCTGACGGTTTTTGAACTCCAGCAACACCTCAACAGTCGTACTACGTCTACCCCTTGCTTCCTCTACAGATCCATCCCAAAATTCCAATTCCTGAACGATTTCTGTAATGGCAACTTTACGGCGATTATCTTTCAACGCGGCTTGTCCAGGCTTACTAAAAAAGCAGTCTAATTTATTCCAACGTCTGAGATCTGCATCTATCTTGCCATGAGAAACTCTGCTTTCAGGCTCATAACCTGCCATAGTAAAAAATTCTGGCAGCTTTTCAACATCTATCTGTCGTAATGGAACATGAGCGAGTGGATAAGCAATGTAGCGTTTACCACTCGACTCTACTTCAGAAGAAACAATTTCCAACTTACTATGAAAAAATTTCCACAGATCTTCAAATTGTAGTGGAACGAATCCTTCTGGAAGATTATTCCCTTCTAGTTTGCATCCAAGCAAGTCTGCAAGCCTTTTATAATAGGCGTTAGCTCCATTTGCTTCATCAGAGTGCATTTTATAAGCAGCTAAAACTGACAACGCAAGAAACCCGATACACTTTGGCCAACGATCGTCTTGCCCATATGTTTTTCGGAATGTCAATTGCAATCCATCAGATTTAACTTGGGTTCGATAAACCTCCGAAACAGTCTTGATAAAATCTTTCTCTGCTTCATTTGGAGAAATGCTTATCCCATTATATTTTGAAATAGCCGCACCAAGAATTCTGGGAGTTATCGTCAAATAGACATCATTACGATCAGATGTCTCTAGAAAGTAGTACTCAGCTATTGCTCGATTCCACTTAATGTAAGCTTCTGATAGAGGCATTGAAATCTATAACAACCTGGTTTTCAAAAAGTGTTTGTAACTTAATATTAACAGTTCTACTTCAATAGTGTAATCAGTGATCTCACTGAGATTTAATCATCAAGTTATAACTTCAGGATAAACTCAGCAATAGCTTTTGTCAAAAGCGGGCAAACAGCGTTGGCAACTTGTTGTTGCTTGTGCATCAACCCTCCATTTCTGCCATCACACGTTCCAGAAAACAGGAACCAGTCAGGAAAAGATTGTAAGCGTGCTGCCTCTCTGAGGGAAAGCCCACGATTCTGCTCTGGATGTACTAGCATACTCTTACGATAATGACCGATCGTAACTGAGGGATCATTCCAAGTTAATCGCCTGTATATATTACTATGAGTCCGATTCAGGTCAGCATAGTTGGTCATCTTGTCTTTGATATTCTCCCAATTACCCCCAGGTGGAATCTCTTTATATCGCTCAATCACATAATCAGCATGACGAGAGGTGATGTGATCTGTGATAAATCTGGGATCTGCTCCTTGCCGCATCAATCGGAGAAACTGATTATTGGAAGTATTTCCTCGGTTAAGCTTAACCTGCTCATAGTCAACCGGAGTATGATTCCAGCCATTTTCTACTTGCGGTAAATCACTAATAGCCTGTTTGACAGTCACATACTTCTTTCCATTGCCACCATGGGTAGGAAATGGAAACGCTCCCCATTCCGGATCGAAGTCTTCTTTCTGATAGCCTAGATCCTGATGAATCAATAGAGCAAAAAAGCGATATCTGAATTGAGGAACACCATACCAGGCTGCATCTAAAAGTCTCTTGAAAACTAGATAGCCTGCTTTTTCCATCCGATAAGTAAAATAATCAAGTAAGCTTTCATGAGTACTATCATAGTTCCTAGCCCAAACGATTCCCTGGACATTTTCCATCAGAGCTATAGGAGGGCGAACACGCTCAACATAATCCATGAATACTTCAACTAGACGATTCTGAGGATTAGAATCATTTCCTGAATTGCGATTGGCACTTGAAAACCCTTGACAAGGTGGGCCACCTATCAAAAGTTGAACTCCACCTTTGTCTTTAGCACAGTTTTTTAATGCCTCATAAGCTAAATCATTTATGAGATCTATAGGTTCCACATGCTCTGGAACATAACCTGACTGTCCATGATGATATATCTGTGCAATTGCTTCATGATTTTGTCTAAGAGTTTGTGCATAAATTGGATGGATTTCTCCAGAAAGAATTAATCTATAAAGATTCTCATAATTATTTGCCATCAGAAAACCTAAACCCATTCCTCCTGCTCCGGCAAACAGCTCAACAACATTGAACTGGCTATATGAGGATTGAATAACTCCTCGAAAATTTGGAGGTCTTAGCTCTTTTACTGATAAATCATTTTCTTGTTGACGGGCAATACTGATATTCGGACGTAAATCCAGTCCGAAATAACTGAATCCATTTGATTTCAATCTGGATAAGCTACATGCTTCCTGTTCTCTTAATTTTAGAATTGAACCTACGCAACTAGTTTTCATAATAATTTCAACTAGTTGAGCTAGGTCAACTTTTAGTAAAGAGGACAGTCCTGTAATTATTTCTTGACTAACTCCTGATGTTCCCTTACATTGAGCAACAAAAACACGACATTTTATAGACTCAATAATAATATTAAGATCGCCTACTAAGTATTTAGCAAGTATTCCGGTTTTTGGCTCAATTATTTCGATGGTTTCCCATGTTTCTATTTCATTTATTAAGTCAACAATTTTTTTATTTTTACCATTAACAATTGGTAAATTAGTTGACGGCCTAACCTTAATACAAAAATTTATTTTTCTTCTACTTAGTTCTCGAATAAATCTTGTATGACGACCATACTTTGTGTTGGCGACAATAGCAGGATAACTAAATAAGTCTAGATCACAGTTATCAATTGTTTCTAATGCAAGATTGACATTAGCAATTTCAACAGATCTCTGTAAAATAGTTTTTAGTGCTCCTTTATTATTAATATGATAGATACCTAATGTGACTTCCTTGCTAATTTGAGTAACTCCTGATTTAGCCTTAAAACTAGAGTATTGAGTACTGTCTTCAAGGAATAGGAAATCGTAATGTTTTAAAGATTTTAATGCCACTAATTCAAGCTGATTTTATAAAAGTTTCTGTGATTTTAGATAGTTCTGACCAAATTAACTGGCTAGTCTACCTAGTTTACAGTCTAATCACATCTAGATGATCAACTACTTTGAAAGATTTTGATCGAATTCAAATACTGGCTCAACGACTTCTCCCTAGCCTTATATCCTTTACAATTGCTGAAACTCAGAACCACCCCTGAAACTGCCTCATTAGACAGCTTCTTCCTGATCCAACTCTTCCAGTAACCCCTGTAAAGAATATTCAGTAGTCCCCCTTTTCTCACCCTCTACCAGCGATTGCCGTAAAGCCATCAGCTTAAGTTCTCGCTCTTCGAGTAAGCGCAACCCAGCACGAATGGCTTCACTAGCAGACGAAAAGCGCCCATTATCAACTTGACTAGCAATAAACGTCTCAAAATGCTCGCCTAATGTCACACTGGTGTTTTTTTGCATGTTGTTACCTACACAAGCTTACTACCAACAAATATTATATATTGGTATTTGCTTTGTGTCCATTGGTCAATTTTGACTTTTACTGCTATGTTCTAGAACCGATATGGTACGACGCTGATAGCTTTGCATTTGCCAGGGGGCATGACAGGCTAAGTAATTTGGTAGCTCTTAAGGGTAACTGCTCAATAAATCGATCAAAACAGCGATCGATAAGCGAAAAAGGTTTTCTGTATGAGGCTATCATTAAGTTGCAACCAACTAAGCGAGAACAGTAAATGTTCAAGTCCCAGAAATATCGATGGTTGCAAACTGCATTGGCTGCTGCCTTAGTCCCCACACTGCTGATTTACACAAATTACGAGGCAGGCAACGCCCTCAGAGAAATCCACATATTTTTCTGGACTATTTTTGCCTCAGCTTTTGCTTGGCAGGAAAAGCCAGTACGCCATCAAATCATTGGCACATTTTTAAAAATCGCCTTCTTTCCAATCACCATATTAATTTCATCGAGTTCGTACTTTGATGAAAAGCCCAAAAAAAGTGCCTATGAAGAGCGGAAAGAAAGAGATCGAAATTGGGATGAAATCCATCAGAAGCAATGGTGGGAAGAATGACTATAAATTTTTATTCTTTGAAACTCCAACTCTACTTCCTGCATCAATCCCAAGCTTTTTAGCGGTGCCAGCTTTTAGCTCTACAAGAAAGCTGGATTTATCCTCAACCTTAATAGTTATGCAGTCTCTGCTACATGGCTTAAGAGTTATGACTTTAACGACATTTATACCATCCACAAAGACAAAATCAACAGGAAAAGCGATGTTTTTCATACTGATTTTGTAAGGTCTCGGAATATCAGTGAGCAAAAAAAGCATCCCTCGATCGTCCCGCATATCAGCTCTTCCCATTAGCCCTATATTCCTCTGATCGATAGTCAGAGCATGTTCCAAGTAAATCTTTTTGCCGCCAACAGTAAGCTGCAAGGTGGCAGGCAGCAACTGAGACTTGGGGAGAATTGGTTTACTGTGGGGAAGAGCCAATAGAGCTACACTAAAAACTAATGGCACCCACCAAACTTGTTGAATAGGCTTAAAAAGCTGAGATTTTTTTCTGGGTAGATCTACTTTTTGTGCTTTCCTTTTTTCTAAATTATCGACAAATTGGCCTAGTCGGGATATTAAATCAGGCAGCATCGCATTCATCTCCATACATATTACAGTCGATAACTCGAAAAATTGACTTATCCTCAGAGCTAGACGGAGTACAGACTTTTTCAGCCTGTAGCTTAATATTTAAAATGCCTTCAGTATCTCTAGAGTAAAGAGATTTCACACTAGCTAAAGCATTTTTAAAATCATCAAAGTGCATTTCAATAATTTCCTCTCCAGTTAAATCTTCAAATAAGGCGTGAAATTTTTGCCGAAAAGCAGTTTCAACCAGCAGCTTGAGTTCCGATCCCGTGAAATTGGGGGTCAGATTCATCAAGGTGATCCATTCTTCGTGACTCATGCGGCCAAAGGCTTCTTGGTATAGCGGGTCATATATTCCTGCATACAAGCTGATGATTTCATATTTTTCATTGTTCTGCGGAAACCCCACCCAAAAAATATCATCAATCCGACCAGCTCTCATCACCTCTGGCCTGATCTTAGACAAGCGATTGAGGGTTGCAATTAAAAAGTTGTCAGATGTTTTTTCCTGCATCCATGTGAGTAAAACTCCCAAAATTTGCGAGTCAGTTGAATCATCAAAAAACTTATCCAGCTCATCAAAGTAAACTATACAGACTATCCGCTCTAGTCGATTGAGCAAGTCCTTAAATTTCGCAACTCCACCAGACTGAATAGCATCAATTCCCACGCTGACCAAAGGCAAGTCCAGTTCGCTGGCAATACATTTTGCTGTATGGGTTTTCCCGGTACCTGGTGGGCCGACAAAGAACCATCCTCTGGGCAAAGGCACCTTAAACTTGCGGGCGATCGCACTAAAATCCTTTTTAATGCCCTGGACTCTAGATCTGATGATATCCAAGCCACCAAACTTCATTTCGGTGGGAACTCCCAAAAACTCCAGCCCCAGGCTTTTCAGTCGCTTAATCTTAAAATTGAGCAGTTCGGTGTAGATGTCTTTGCCCGAACTTTTGGCCAGTAGCAGCCCCATCTCGATCTCTGCGGCGGACAGTCCACCAGCTACCTTGGCTAATCTGCTGCCGTCTAACCCGTGGATTTCTGCGATGCTCACAACCTGCTCTGGGGTGGGCATCGGGTATATTTTTTCCGGGATTATTTGCTGTAAGTCCTCTGGTAAAAAGCACCCACGATCGTCCAGCAACAATAAAAATGACGACACCTCCCCGATCGATAAAATTATCCGCACCAGAGACTGCCGTATTTGCTCTGTGACTACTGGGTTAGCCTCTGCCAAAACTATGTTTACATTCTCAATGAGGTACAAGACATTTGGCTTCCTGTTATGACAAATATAGTCACAGATAGATTTAAGCTGCTCAGCAAAGCCTTCTCCCAGTTAAGCAAGCATTGAGAAAATCCCAGCGGATAATTGCCACATCTAAAGATTTGGCTATGTCAGAAGTAAAGTATTCTACATTGGCCTTTTCCACTAACGGATAAACGATCGAAGTAGCTCGATAAGCTTTAATTTGATGTAGTATTTCCCCAGAGAAATCCTGGTCAATAAACTGATAGCTCATCACATACTTTGGCCATTACGATGCTTTCTGCTAGATTTGTAGCTTTTTTTCTTTGCCGCTGCTTCTGGCTTAGGTCGGTTAGCTGGAGCGTCACTCGTTGCTTTCTTCAGTGTTTTTTGAACCCCAAAAGCTCTGTTAAACTCCGATATATCATCGGTACTCAAAGAATTAGAAAGAATTCGTGATTTACCTTCAATGCCTTGAGCTATGACCATTTGAGCATTAGGATTTTTGCTGGAGGTTACTACCAAATGATTATTCTTATCAGTCTTGATGTTCATAGAGGAATTTGCATTATTGCTGGCACCAGATTCGATGTTTTTCGCAAAGCCCTGAATAGCCTCTGCTCTTACCTTATCTTTGGTCAAAAGCGGGGTGTCGTCATCATACTCTCCTTTATCCCAAGCTCCTTGCATCAGGGATATCTCCGTTTGCAATTTGTTACTAATTCTTGGGTCAACCAGAATTTGGCCATCAGGACAAACGGTGAACCCCATATCCACATTGCCTTGAGCATCTTCTACGCTAAAAAACTGATACCCTTGTCTCTCCTCACTTCCCAGCCGAGATTTGATCGCTCCGCCATTTTTTAATTGATAATTTTTTTCGTCATTATCTTTTGTTGCATATAAATTTAAAACTGTATCCACACTAGCCATATCAGTTTCAATCAGACCATCTTGCCTAGTCACCAAAGGCATGTATTCACTATCTTGCACCTTCATTTTACCAACGAGGTTCTGCATAAACTGGTGTCCCGGAGCATCGGAATTTTCCGAGATTTTTGCCACCTGCTCCAATCCTTCTAGTTTTGATGGTCGTTGCTCTTCCTTGGCCAGAGAGGAAAAATATTTAGACAAGGCCGGAGATGGGTTGGATACGATCAATCTGCCTTGGGCATCGGCTTGGGCGACAACTTTGCCATCCACCATGATTTTCAGGTTGGCTGCATCGGGGACATTTTCACCTAGTTTGCCCTGAAGCATCAAAGACAATGCCTTAGCATCCTCCTTCGTCAACTTATCAATGGCATCTTTTCCAGTATTTTTAAATAACAGCTTTCTTGATTGGGCAGCGGGGAGTGACTCATCGATCGGATTATTCCTACTCTCAGGTGAGATCGATTCTTCTTCCTTGTCTAGCACAGCGCCATTGAGAGTATCTTCTAACTCTGCCATAGGCACATCAGCAGCATTAGATTTGATTACTTCAATTGTCGCCATATTCTTGTTGTTATCGATGTCTTGCAGATTACCCCCATTAAAATCCTCCTCATCACCAGTTCCCAAAAGTTCTTTGTCATCGTTTTCGATCGCCTTTACGCCTCCAGCAGTAGCTTCGCTTGCGCCTCCAGCGATCGCAGCCATAATGTTTTCATCTTCTGTTAATGGAGGTCTGGCCGTGATAGATTCTCGATTGTCCATTCTCACGATGTCACCATTTTCATTGACCTCTACTACATCTGAGGTAGGGAAATCAAAAAATCCATCATCACTACCCAGAGAGGTCACAGCCTGTTCAGATACATTTCTGATTTGGGAGTCAACAGCTATTACTTCGTCAGGATCAGGTGCAGTATGGGGAATATCTTGGTCAACTTCAACACTTATGACAGGAAGAACCTCAATCATATCGGCCTGATTGTCCCAAATAACAGTGACACTATCAACTGCATCAAGATCGCTCTCAACCTGAATTTGTAAACCAGCAGCGTATTCTACGCTTACATCACTTTCCCTCGATACATTCAGCTCATCATCAGGGCTATCTTCAATATCGACCGTCAAACGCTTCTTTTGGTTATCCCTCAAGCCTGTCACGAATTTTGCACCTCTTCTGATCAGCTCTTCGTAGACCGTTTGCACTTCTCTTGACGTATCTCTGAGTTTAGAGTCATCCATAATAATTAAACTTGTGTTAGTTTTCTAGATTGTCTTTCAATATCCGGGGGGTTATGGTGTCTTCAAAAAAGCAATTAACACCATCAATATTAATGGCTATCCATTCCGGCTTTTCACTCACCGGGAAGCTCTGAATTACACCATTTTCGGATTTCATTAAAATTCCGGCATTAGACGAAATAACGATGCTTTTGTTTGTTAGATTTTTCAGCATTTAGTCTTCCTCCTCATCTTCTTCAAATATTGGTTTGGGGAACAGAGCATCCACCAAAGCTTTGCGCTCATCGATCATGCGATCGATATCATCTTCACTAAGCTGGGGATTACCCTCTTGAATTGCCGTGACCCAAGCATTCCATTTATCACTGCAATACTGCCTTTCCTTAACTATTGCTGGAGAAACCTTGAACTTTACTCGTAGTGGTATGTTACTTTCCTTATCAGACGAATATCCTGGATTCAAGACAATGGCCTCCCCACGCGGCAGCTTCAGGAATTCCGTAGGAGATATCAAAGGCCGCTGCTGGAGCACCTTGGTAGTGGATGAACCTCTGCTGCCGCTGCCGCCACCTGATGAGCTGGAAGTGGATTTCTGGGTTATTTCTACATCAATGTCGCCAAGCATTTTAGAGAAAATCTCTGCCGAAGCAAATTCTCCGGGGTCAAATAATACCTTGGTGCCACAGCTTCCGATAATTGTTTTAGCGCTCTCTTCGCCGTAGGTTTTAACTATCTGAGAGTAACTTTGAAACCCCAGCAATGCACAAAAACCCTGGCTTCTGGCTTCCGCTGGATAACGGACGATCGAAGGTACATTCAGCGTCGGGAATTCGTCTAGCCCCACAACTAATCCAGTTTTTCTCTTGCGCCGAGGGCTAACATTATGGCTAATCAAAGCATGAAGCCCAGTGGCGATAATGGGTGCGATCGCTTCTCGGTTGTCTTGATCGAGACCAAGTATCACTAGCATTTTGCCATCAAGGTCGATCGGCAGCGTGTTTGAGTTTTCACCGATCGACTCATCCTGGCAAAAGCTGCCAATTAAGTTACTGATGATAAAGCTCCCATAAACAGTTTGAGCATTGGCCAATAGACCCGCTGCCGCTTAGTGGTGCAGAAAACTCCTGAAAAGCTTTCTGAGTATACGTGATAGAAGAAAGGGGCGAAAACGTGGGAAACTGATTTTACCAAAAAAAAGACCCACAGGAATCAATAAATGAGTACGCCCCAACTCCATCGTCAAC